>JANQTK010000199.1 GCA_030731695.1 Polaribacter sp. | reverse complement strand
GACTAAAGACTAAAGACTAAAGACTAAAGAAAGTTACTTTTCCTCATTAAAATACACTTTATAGTATTTCATTTTTTTCTCCTCATCATAGCCTCTTTCCAAATATTCTGAGGCTGCATCTGGTGCATCAACATCGAGTTTTATGACAAAATGAGTGTCTAATTTGATTTCTGTTTTGAGTTTGTTTTTTTCCTTTTTCAAAACAACATCCGAAATATTGAAATTATTTCGAATCAACACATCATTCAAAGTTTCGAAATGTTTTTTATACTCTTCAAACAATTCTTTGTGCTTGTCATCTTCAAAAATTTCGTCTTTGAATTGCTCATAATCTACAGATTCATGCTCTTTAAAGTAATCAACGGTATTTGCTAAAAAATCGCCTTGCTTGTGTTTTCCAAATTCGGGTTTAATGACTTCTTCCGAAAATTCTTTGCACAATTCCAAGTAATTCTGAGTGTGCGAATTAAAATCATCTGCCAATTTTACGCCCAAGAAATTTTTAATCCAATATTGAGCATCGTAATTGTTGTTATCCACTGAAAAAACAATGGTTCCTTGTGTATCAGAAGTGTTTAAAATCAAACATCCTTTGTCAATTTTTTTGGTAGAAATTCCTTTTTGAACCACCACATCATAACTGTTGGCATCATCTAAATAAGTTTGAAAAAAATCTACTTTATTCTCAATTTTAAAGATTCCAATGGCTTCTGTCATCACATTATTAAACTCAATTCCTTCAATAAAAGCGATAATTACATCCCCAGTTTTTATTTGGGCTGAATTGGATTGTTCGTACAAATGATTCACAATGTTTTTTGAAAACTCCACAAATGCATTTTCATCTTTAAAAATGGCAGCACTATAGTTATTTAACTCGTTCAAACGCACATCTGCATGATGCGAAAAACGATAGCTTTGAGTCACTGAACCAAAAGGTTTTAACAAAAAACTTTTCATCAAATCATAACTTTCTTGATCAAAACGAATCGCATTTTCAGAGAAAACATTGTGACCACTATTGAATTTATTAGCTACTTTATGAAGAATGCATTTGGTGATTTCTGCACGGGTTTTTTGAATCATTTTCTGAAAATTTAAGAGCGTAAAAGTACTAGAAGTTTTGGGAAACTTATGAAAAATACCTTACTTTTTGTAATCAAATAAGAATTTATAATTCCAATTTTAATTGCTCAGGCAATAACTTAAAGGTTTTTCTGTGATGAATGGTTGCACCAAATTTTCTAATAGCATTTCTATGTTCAATTGTTGGATATCCTTTGTTTTTATTCCAAAAATAATTTGGAAACTCTTGATGGATTTTCTCCATATAATCATCTCTATACGTTTTTGCTAAGATAGAAGCAGCTGCAATACTCAAATATTTTGAATCTCCTTTGACAATCGTTTGATGCGGAATTTGTTCATAATTCCGAAACTTGTTGCCATCAACAATTATAAATTCTGGAATAATTTTCAGCGAATTAATTGCACGATGCATGGCTGTAATAGAAGCTTGTAACACATTGAGTTCATCAACCTCATCTTGCATCACAAAAGAAACGCCAAAAGCAATGGCATTTTCTTCGATTATTGGGCGCAATTCTTGGCGCTTTTTTTCTGACAATTGTTTGGAATCATTTAAAAAAGGATGTGAAAAATCAGTAGGTAAAATTACTGCAGCAGCTACAACAGGGCCTGCTAAACAACCTCTGCCTGCTTCGTCAGTGCCAACCTCTAAAGTAAATCCGCTAAAATTTGGGTGTAACATTTTACAAATTAACCAATTTCACAATAATTAAACACATTTATTTTCGTTTAATTATTTTACATTTGTCGCTGTTGAAATTCACTATGAACAAAAAAATAGTTTATCCTTTTTTATTACTTATTTTCACAATACATTCCTTGTATTCTCAAAGAAAATTAAGTGGAAATGAAAAGCGTGACAATATCACAATTGGTATGGATGGCAGGATTGATACCTTGACAAATACGGGTTCAACAAAAGTGATTTTATCAGGAAAAACGAAATATACGGACTATAAAATTTTCTCTCACAAACGAGATACTTCTTATATTGACACAACGCTTTCCATCAAAAAAGAATACCTTTTCAATTATTTGAGAAAAGATAATTTTGAATTGCTGCCCTTTCATAACCAAGGGCAAACGTTTAATAATTTAGGCTATAATTTTAGTAATTTGAGTCACTTTCCTGATATTGGATTTCGTGCAAAACAAGTAAGTTATTTGGAAATTGAAGACATCAAATATTACGAAGTTCCTACACCAACAACCGAAATTACGTACAAAACAGGGATGCAACAAGGGCAAGTTGTGGATGCTATTTTTACCTTAAATTTTTCGGAAAGATTCAACGTTTCTATGTCTTATAAAGGACTTCGTTCTTTGGGAGCATACAGAAGAGCACTTGTGAGTAATGGAAATTTTAGAGGTGCTTTTCATTATCGAACGAAAGAAAATCAGTATGAAATTCGAGGTCATATAGCTTCTCAAGATTTTTTTCATCAAGAAAATGGTGGATTGACAGCAAATGCACTACAAAATTTTATCAATGAAGATCCGAATTTTGAGCAACGCCAACGTTTGGATGTGAATTTGAATGATGCAGAAAGTCAATTTGATGCCACTAGAGTCTATCTAAATCATAGTTATAAATTACTTTCAAGCAGAGATACTTTAAATAATCGTGATTTTGGAAATCTTAAAATTGGGCATGTTTTTACAAGTGAAAACAAAAGCTACAGTTTTAACCAAGCAACAAATACAACAGCTATTTTTGGAAATGCAAATGCAACAAGTGCAGCCAATAATGATGCTTTAAGTAAAATTACGGATAATGAATTTAATTTAGAATTTAATTCAAAATATGTTCTAGGTCAATTCAAAGCCAAGTTGCATTTAACGCAATATGCCTATGGTTATGACACTATTTTAAATGCCAATAATTCGGTATCTAATTTTAAATTTGATGGAAGTGCCTTGTCTTTTGGGGCAGATTGGAATGCAAAAATCAAAAATTTTGGATTGTTTGCAGAGGGAAGAATCACTCCTGGAAGCTCAAGAATTTCAGGAAATTTTTTAAGAGGTGCAGCCAACTTTAAAAAAGACAGCCTTTTTTCGATTACAGGAAGTTTATTATTGAGTTCAAAATCACCCAATTTCAACATGATTTTACATCAAAGTAAATACGACAATTACAATTGGGAACATAATTTTAGCAACGTAAATACAAGAGATATTGGATTTGCTATTGATTCAAAATGGTTGAATGCTAGTTTGAATTTTACCAATATTGACAACTTTACCTATTTTGATGAAAACAGTACCGCTCAACAATTTGATAGTCAAATTACCTATTTAAAAGTAAAAGTAAATCGTGAATTTAAGTATTGGAAATTGGCTTTAGACAATACTGTAATGTATCAAAATGTAAGCAGTGGAAGTTCGGTTTTTAGAGTGCCAGAAATTGTTACAAGAAACACCTTATATTATTCAGATTATTGGTTTAAAGGAAAACCGATGTTGGTAAATATTGGTGCCACTTTTAAGTATTTTACCAAATATCAGATGAATGCTTACAATCCGTTATTGGCCGAGTTTACACTTCAAAATGATGAGGAAATTGGGTTTCCAACTGTAGATGTTTTTTTCAATGCACAAGTGCGAAGAACACGAATTTATTTTAAGATAGACAATGTTACTTCAGGATTTTCATCAAAAAATTATTTTTCAGCACCCAATTATCC
>JANQTK010000198.1 GCA_030731695.1 Polaribacter sp. | reverse complement strand
AAAACGCCCAGTATTTTTACGAATTGGTTATGAATTTGATGGCTGGGATTGGAATCATTACGATAAAAAAAATTATTTAAAGGCTTGGAAACGCATTCATGCGATGTTCACCAAAATGGAGGTCGATAATGTGGCTTTTGTTTGGCAATCAAAAGGCAATGGCTCTGATCAAAAAATATTAGAAGAATGGTATCCTGGAGATGATTTGGTGGATTGGTGTGGGTATTCGTATTTTGAAAATCCTGATGAAGAAATGCTCACTTTTGCCAGAAAACACCAAAAGCCCGTATTTATTGCAGAAGCAACTCCTATTCTTTACAATGGAACACAATTTTATGACACCTTTTTATCAAATCCTGAACAAGCAAAAAAAGCTTGGGAAGATTGGTTTGTGCCTTTCATCAATACCCTAAATAATAACAAAGATGTCATCAAAGCATTTTCGTACATCAATGTAAATTGGCCTGCACAACCCATGTGGAAAGCAAATGACTTGTTTAAACATGTAGATTCTCGCATTCAAAAAAGTGAATTGATTACTAAAAAATGGTTGGAAGAAATTACAAAACCAAGGTATGTGAAACCAGATGTAATCAAACCTTAATAATGTTGGCCTGATCCATAAAGAATTCTTTCGTTTGGTTTATGAAATTACAGCAGAAGATTCTATCTTTTTAATGCTAAAATTTTAGTAATGAAAGGAATTTTATCTGAAATCCGTAAGAGTTTCTCTTTTTTTATAGAAAAAATCCATGTGATTTACTGATTTTACTTTTTTTTAATAAAAAAGGCTACCACTTATTCCCTAAAACAATACATTTATCTGAACTACTATTCGTTTGCTAAGTGCTGCTTTGTTTCTTTCGTTTTTAGTTAAAAACTAAATATCTTTACATTGTAGTTAGTAAAAACCCTCTAAAATCCCCTACTATGAAAACAAATTATATCAAACAGCTCTTAATAGTTTTAATCTGTTCAATCGGTTTATATGCTTCAGGAAATTATTTAGCAGAAATGTCTTACATCGAAACCTTATTAGATGGTTTAAATGTCATGATTTTCTTTACATGTTTTTTTCCTTTTTTATTCGTTTCTTTCGGTTTAATTAGCTTAGTATTTAAAACTGTACATAAATTTGCACATCATTAAGTTTAGGAATGTACAGTCTTTTGTAACCACAATTTTTAAATAGCCACTGCTTGAGATTTACTAATGTTAAACACAACTTCTTTTTAAAATTTTGGATACCAGTTTTGTATAATGATTTTTTGAGTTTTCATAAACATAAATTACTTCTTCAACACCTTTATTAAAAAGAGGTGTTGTTTTTTTAATTCCATTTTTATTTGCATATCCAGAATAGGGAAAAGATAAAAGTTGAAAGGTAAAAGTCACCTCAAACCATCAAAAACCGGAAAGCCAAGAGCTAAAGGCTAAGAGCTAAAAGCAAACAGCCAAAAACCCAACATTATTACTATCTTTGCGCCCAATTACAATTATCCATGAGATTACATAGAAATTTAACATTTGCAGTCATAGACAGCATCAGAGATATTTTTAACGCAGGTGAATATGCTGACAAAGCTGTTGAAAAAGCCTTGCAAAGAGACAAACGTTGGGGAGCAAGAGACCGCAAATTTGTGGCAGAAACCATATATGATATTGTACGTTGGAATCGTTTGTATGCTGAAATTGCCGAAGTTAAAGTTCCGTATGAACGTGACAATATTTGGCGATTATTCTCTGTATGGTGTACGCTAAGAGGCATTCCTTTACCAGATTGGAATCAAATTGGTGATGTGCCTTTAAGACGTATCAAAGGAAAATTTGATGAATTGTCAAAGATTAGAAAATATCGGGAATCCATTCCTGATTGGATGGATGAATTGGGAATACAAGAATTGGGTGAAGCTCTTTGGACAAAAGAAATTGCGGCACTCAACCAACAAGCGGAAGTCGTTTTACGAACCAATACCTTGAACACCACTAAAGAAATGTTACAACGAAAATTGAAAGTTGAAAACATTGAAACAGAGAGCATTCCAAATTATCCAAATGCATTAAAATTGGTTGAAAGAGCCAATGTTTTTGTGACAGAATCTTTTCACGAAGGCTTATTTGAAGTTCAAGATGCTTCCTCACAGTTGGTTGCAGCCTATTTGGATGTGGAACCTGGCATGAAAGTAGTAGATGCTTGTGCTGGAGCTGGAGGAAAAACCTTGCATTTAGCTGCTTTGATGCAAAATAAAGGGCAAATCATTGCCATGGATATTTATGAAAGTAAGCTTAAAAAATTAAAAATTAGAGCTCGAAGAAATAAAGCACACAATATTGATTTGCGAGTGATAGACTCCACCAAAGTGATTAAAAAACTCCATGAAAAAGCAGACAGGGTATTGATTGATGCTCCTTGTTCTGGATTGGGCGTTTTGCGAAGAAATCCAGATTCTAAATGGAAATTGCAACCTGATTTTATTGATGAAATTAAAAAAACGCAGCAAGAAATTCTGCAAAATTATTCGAAAATGGTAAAACCAGGAGGAAAAATGGTCTATGCAACCTGCTCTATATTACCTTCTGAAAATCGCCAACAAGTTGACCTTTTCTTAACATCCGAAGCTGGAAAAAGTTTTACTTTTGTAAAAGACAGCAACATATATGCACATCTGTCAGGTTTTGATGGGTTTTACATGGCGCAACTCGAAAAAAAATAAAGTTTTACATCAATTAATGTAAAACAAACTGCTAAGAAAAAGAAAACGTTTTATTTGATAATCAAACATTTATAAAATGAATATTCGTTTTACTTTTTTGCTATTTATAGCATTTTCATTACAAATCCTTTCTCAACAGGCTTATTATAATGATGTTAATTTAAATTTAACAGGACTTACCTTGAAAGATGAATTGGCTGTTAAAATTATCAATACACATACAAGAACCTTGTTTTATGATCAAATTTGGAATGCCAGCAAAGCTACTGACGTTAATCCAAGCAATCCAGCACAAGTTTTATTGATGTATGGTTGGGAAAACGGAACTGATGGTGATGTTACCAATGATAAATTTCGTGGAATTAATTTAAATGGAGGTGCTGTTGGTGATTGGAATCGCGAACATGTGTATTCACGTTCATTAGGAACACCCAATTTAGGAGAAGCAGGTCCTGGAGCTGATGCACATCATTTAAGACCATCTGATTTTCAAAAAAATTCTTCAAGAGGTAATACTAAATTTGCAAATGGAACAGGCGTTGCCTCTGGAGCATCCAATGGAGGTTGGTATCCTGGAGGTGAATGGAAAGGTGATGTTGCCAGAATGATGATGTATATGTATTTGCGTTATGGAAACCGTTGTTTGCCTACCAATGTTGGTTTTGGAAGCAATGCAAACACACCTGATGACATGATTGATTTATTTTTACAATGGAATGTTGAAGATCCAGTTTCTGATTTTGAAAGACAACGAAATTCCTATCATGAAAACACCAATAATCCTGAAGCTCAAGGAAATAGAAATCCTTTTATTGACAATCCAAGACTAGCAACACGCATTTGGGGAGGTCCAGAAGCTGAAGATACTTGGGGAATTTACACAAGTTCGGATGTTGAAATTCCCTCTGTTCCAACAAATCTTACTGCAACCAATATCACCACTCTTTCTGTTGATTTGTCTTGGACTGCTTCCACAGACAATGTTGGCGTAAGTAGTTACGATGTTTTTGTAAACGGAAATTTGCACAAAAACACAACTACAACTTCCATGGTTGTAACTGGATTAG
>JANQTK010000197.1 GCA_030731695.1 Polaribacter sp. | reverse complement strand
TCATTTCATAGGCAGGAATTGGTCCACGCTTGTCATATTTTGGATGTGGCAAACGAGTATAAGGCAAATCAAAAGAACCATCAATCTCAGCCTCTGTCATGGTTGGAAAAGGCGGATTGATCATCAGTGTTTTGTTGCCTACTTTTTGAAAAATACGTCTCGCTTTTAATTTATTAGATTCTTGTTCAACTACTTTAAAATTAGACGCAAAGGTTTTTTTATCTTTCAAACAAGCTTCGTGCGAATTGATTTCTACATCTTCCCAATCATTCACCACAGGAATTTTCTCTTCTTTTTCATCAATTAAAACAGCCGTTTGTTTGATGTTTTTCAAACTCGAAAATGGCACGCCTTTTTGCAACAAGGTTACAATTTCACGCAAAGGCTGCTCTCCCATTCCATACACCAACATATCTGCTTTTGAAGTCTCTAAAATAGTAGGCATCAACTTGTCTGACCAATAATCGTAATGAGTCACACGTCTTAAAGAGGCTTCAATTCCGCCAATTAAAATGGGAACATCAGGAAACTTTTCTTTTAAAATATTGCTATAAACCGTAGTTGCATAATCAGGTCTAAAACCCTTATCACCATTAGGAGTATATGCATCTTTATCACGTCGTTTTTTACTTGCAGTATAATTAGAAACCATAGGATCCATACAACCACCAGTGGCAGCAAAAAACAATCTTGGTTTGCCTAATTTTTCGAAATCTTGCAGGTTGTCATTTACGTTTGGTTGCGGAACAATGGCCACTCGCAAACCATAACTTTCTAAAATTCGACCAATGACTGCAGGCCCAAATGATGGATGATCTACATACGCATCTCCGCTAAATAAAATGACGTCCAATTCATCCCAACCTCTTAGTTTTACTTCTTTGTTGGTTGTTGGTAGCCAGTCTGTTAATTGCAATTTGTTTGTTTCCATATTCGGATGCAAAAATAAAGCAATTTTAAGAACATCCACATTCCTTGCATCAATTTTTCTGATGACTCTCAAAAATGATTATATCAGAAAAAAAAGTAAACGACAATTTAACAAAACATTTTTTCAGTAACTCTTTTTTGTTTTGTAGCTTTAGCAGCTACTAAATCAAATTTCACACATGAAAAAATATTTATTGATTTCCATTTTTGGATTTTCACTGCTCTTTGCTTGTTCTAAAAGCACAGAAAAAACAGCTGAAAAAGACACCTATGTTCAGGATCATTACACAAAAAGCGAGGTAACTATTACCATGAGAGATGGTGTAAAATTGCATACTACCATTTATTCTCCAAAAGATAAGAGTAAAAAATATCCTATTTTAATGCAAAGAACTCCTTACAGTTCTGCGCCTTATGGAGAAGGAAAACTAAAAACAAAAATTGGACCCAATATTCATTTAATGAAGGAAGGAAATATTGTGGTGTATCAAGATGTTCGTGGACGTTGGATGAGTGAAGGGGTATATGATAACATGCGTGCCTATTTACCTAATAAAAAAGCGAATGAATCAGATGAAGTTTCTGACACCTATGACACGATTGATTGGCTGGTAAAAAATGTTGAAAACAACAACGGAAATGTGGGAACTTGGGGAATTTCCTACCCTGGTCATTACGCAACTATTTCAGCCATTGATGCCCACCCAGCCTTAAAAGCGGCTTCTCCACAAGCGTGTATTGGCGATTTTTTCTTTGATGATTTTCATCATAATGGCGCATTTTTGTTGAGCTATTTTAGAGCGATTTCATTGTTTGGAACTTATAAAGACATGCCCACTGATTCTGCTTGGTATTCTTTACCTGAATTAAAAACACAAGACCAATATCAATTTTTTCTAGATAAAGGCCCTTTAAAAAATTTGAACGAATATTTTCAGTATGATAAATTAGACGTTAGCTCAACAACTTCAAAAGACAAAATTGATGATTTTTTCTGGAAAGAAATTGTTGAGCATCCAAATTATGATTCGGTTTGGCAAAGCAAAGGAATTATTCAACATTTAAACAAAGTTCCTTCTTCTGTAGCAACTATGGTTGTTGGTGGTTGGTTTGATGCTGAGGATTTATACGGACCTTTAGAAACCTACAAAGCCATTGAAAAACATGGGAAAGAAAATTACAACACGCTCGTTTTTGGACCCTGGGATCATGGAGGATGGTCTAGATCAACTGCCAGAAATGCCGTAGGAAATTACTATTTTGGTGATTCTATTTCACTAAAATTTCAAACGGAGGTTGAAACAAAATTCTTTAATCATTTCTTAAAAGGGAAAGGGGATAAAAATTCGGGATTACCTGAAGCCTATGTATATGATTCGGGTAAAAAAGAATGGAAATCCTATGATACATGGCCACCACAAAATGTCGTGAAAGAAAATTGGTTTTTATCTGACAATCAAGAGTTAACCAACGCTCAAAAATCATCCACAGCCATTCAGTTTATTAGTGATATCAAACGTCCTGTTCCGTATTCAGAAGACATTAAAACGGTTTTTACTCCTAGAAAATACATGACAGATGACCAACGTTTTGCTGCAAGACGACCTGATGTATTAGTTTTTGAAACAGATGTGTTAACCCAAGATTTTACCTTAGCAGGAGATATTTTAGCAAAATTAAAGGTGGCCACTACAGGAACAGCAGCAGATTGGATTGTAAAAGTGATTGATGTGCATCCTGCAGACGCCGAAGAAAATAACGACAAATTACAAGACCATTTAAAAATGAGCAATTATCATTTAATGGTGAGAAGCGAGGTGATGAGAGGGCGTTTTAGAAATAGTTTCGAATTCCCAGAGCCTTTTACACCCAATAAAAAAACCGATGTAAACATTAAATTACAAGATGTTTTTCACACCTTTAAAAAAGGACATAAATTGCAAATTCAAGTGCAAAGTACCTGGTTTCCTTTAATTGATTTGAATCCTCAAACCTATGTAGACAATATTTACAAAGCCGAAGAAAAAGATTTCAAAACGCAAACGCACACAGTTTTTACAGATTCATCCATCGAATTTTCAGTCTTAAAATAACATATCCAAATGAAAAAAAATATTCAATTACTCGTTTTATTTCTTCTTGCTTTTTCTCTAAAAGCTCAAGAAAAAGCAACACCCATTTTTAAAGATGGTGAAGCACAAATAGTAGAAGCCTTTAACGATCCAAACAAATGGATTCGACATGATTTATGGGTAGAAACTACTTTTGATTCAGATGGAGATGGCAAACTAGACAGAATGCATGTAGATGTTACAAGACCATTTCAAACAGAAACTGAAGGTTTAAAATTGCCTGTAGTGTATGAATCAAGTCCGTATTATGCTGGTACAGCAGGTGATGCTCCTGGATTGTTTTGGGAAGTAAAACACGAATTGGGCGAACAACCAAAACCAAGAACGCATGTTGAGGTTCAAAGAAGAGGTGAACGTCCAATCATTTCAAATTCGCAAGTTAAAACGTGGGTTCCAAGAGGGTATATTGTAGTGCACTCTTCGTCACCAGGCACAGGGTTGTCTGATGGCGCTCCAACTGTAGGTGGTAAAAACGAATCATTAGCTCCAAAAGCAGTGATTGATTGGCTAAATGGTCGAGCAAAAGGCTTCACTGAAAGAGAGGGAACTGAAGAGGTAACCGCTTTTTGGAGTACTGGAAAAGTAGGTATGACAGGAACTTCGTATAATGGAACTATTCCTTTAGCAGCTGCTACCACTGGTGTTGACGGTTTAAAAGCGATTATTCCTGTGGCCCCAAATACTTCGTATTATCATTATTATCGTTCAAACGGATTGGTGCGTTCACCTGGTGGCTATTTAG
>JANQTK010000196.1 GCA_030731695.1 Polaribacter sp. | reverse complement strand
CCAATCACAACAGTTCCTGCAGTTAATAAAATGGGGGTAGTTCTTACAGCTCCAGCTTCAATTACTGCTTGTTTTAAAGGAATTCCTTCTTCTAAACGAAGGTTGATAAAATCGATTAATAACACCGAATTTCGCACCATAATTCCAGCCAAAGCAATCATTCCAATAAACGATGTTGCTGTAAAAAATGCACCCATTATCCAGTGACCTAAAATAATTCCGATTAACGATAAAGGAATCGCAACCATCATAACTACAGGTGCTTTAAAGTTTTGAAACCAGCCAACAATTAAAATATAAATTAAGATAATGGCGCCTAAAAAAGCGATTCCTAAGTCTCTAAAAACCTCGAGTGTAATTTGCCATTCTCCATCCCATTTTACGGTATAATCATCTTCAAAATCAGGTTGACCCAAATACATTTCATTTAATTTGTAACCTTCAGGCAATGGAATTTCTTTCAATTTATCTTCCATTCCTAAAATTGCGTAAGCAGGACTTTCTAATTTCCCAGCCATATCAGCCATAACGTATACTACACGTTTTTGATTTTTTCTAAAAATACTTTTTGCAGCAGTAGTTTCTTGAATATCTACCAAATCAGAAATGGAAACCAAAGAACCTTGAGATGATTTTACTTTTAGTTGCGAAATATCTCTTATGGTTGATTTTTCATTTTCATCCAAAGCCAAAACCAATCCAATTTGATTCACAGCATCTTCATCATACAAATTAGTTAAAGATCTGTTAGACATAGCCATATTCATTGTGTACGCAATTTGCTGAGGCGCAACTCCATACAACATGGCTTTTTCTTTATTGATGACAAATTGATATTCTGTTTGATCTGCTTCTACCATCCAATCTACATCCACAACATCATCTGTATTGTTTAAAATGTTTTGCACACTGTTGGCAATTTTGATTTGTTCATTGTAATCAGGCCCATAAACTTCGGCTACAATTGTTGATAAAACGGGTGGTCCAGGCGGAACCTCCACTAATTTTACATTGGCATTGTATTTTGATGCTATTTTTTGAATGTCAGATCGTAGTAATTTTGCGATATCATGACTTTGAATTGTACGTTCTCCTTTATCAACTAGATTCACTTGAATATCAGCCATATTACTTCCACCACGCAAATCGTAATGACGCACCAAACCATTAAAAGTAATGGGTGCAGAAGTACCAATGTAATTTTGATAGTTCACCACTTCTGGTCTTGTTGCCAAATACTGTGAAATTTCTTTAGTAACCACAGCAGTTCTCTCTAAAGTTGTGCCTTCTGGCATATCAATCACTACTTGAAACTCATTTTTGTTATCAAAAGGCAACATTTTTACAGCTACAGAATTGGTAAAAAACAATCCGAAAGTAGCTAACAGAATTGCAAAAGTCCCTCCTAAAAAAAGCCATCTTTTAGTTTTATTCTCTAATAAAGGTGTTTCAAACTTGCTATAAATTCTGTAAATCAAGGTTTCTTCAACAGGTTTTTCTGGTTTTTCTTCAACTCCTTTTTTATCTTTTTCACGTAAGAAAATATACCCTAAATACGGTGTGATTGTCAACGCTACAAAAAGCGACAAAATCATGGCAATAGAAGCTCCAATTGGCATTGGCGCCATGTAAGGTCCCATTAATCCTGATACAAAAGCCATTGGTAAAACCGAAGCAATTACGGTAAATGTTGCTAAAATTGTTGGATTCCCAACTTCATTAATCGCATACAAAGCGGCTTGTTTAAAAGGCAATCGTTTCATTTTAAAATGCCTGTGCATATTTTCGGCAATGATAATTGAATCATCTACTACAATTCCTGTTACAAAAACCAATGCAAAAAGCGTAATTCTGTTCAGGGTATAATCCAACATATAATAGCTCAACAATGTCAATGCAAATGTGATTGGTACTGATAAAAACACTACCAAACCACCTCTCCAACCCATGGCCAACATTACCACTAAAGTAACCGCAAAAATAGAGCCTATAAGGTGCAATAATAATTCAGATACTTTATGAGAAGCTGTTTCTCCATAATTTCTAGTGATTTCAACGTGAACATCATCAGGAATTAAAGTAGTTCGTAAATGATCTACTTTATCAATAATTACATCTGCAATTTTCATGGCATCAGCCCCTTTTCTCTTAGCTACAGAAATGGTTACAGCTGGATATTCAGAATTAAATGTATTCGATTTTTCACTTGCTTTTCCAAATCCTAAGCTCACATAATTTTTTGCCACTTCTGGCCCATCAATAATTTTGGCAATTTGTTTTAAATAAATAGGCTGATTTTGTTGCACACCAACAACCAAATTTTCGACATCTTGCGCGCTTTCTAAAAATTTACCTGTATTTACAATGAATTCAGTATCATTTTTATCAAAAGTCCCTGAATTTAACTGTGCATTATTGGCGTTGATCATTTCAGCTACAGATAAAAAATCCAATCCAGCAGCTGCTAATTTATCTTTATCCAACACTACTCGTAATTGACGTTCTCTTCCTCCAATTTTATGAGTTACTGCCACATCATTCACTTTTTTAATCTCAGCTTCTAATTCTTGGGCCATTTGTGCTAGTTGAAAATCGTTGTAATTTTCACTCCACAAGGTCAATCCTAACATAGGAACATCGTCAATTGCACGCGTTTTCACCAAAGGAAACGTCACTCCTTTTGGCATTTGATCCATGTGTTTGTTGATTTCGTTGTATAATTTTACAAACGAACGCTCAATATCTTCCCCTACATAAAACTGAACAATCACCATTCCTTGTTCTTTCATTGATGTTGAATATACATATTCAACACCTTTGATATTAGAGATTAATTGCTCTAATGGTTTGATGACTCTTGATTCTACTTCTGTTGGACTTGCGCCTGGATATCCTACAAAAATATCTGCCATTGGCACATCAATTTGTGGCTCTTCTTCACGCGGAATTAAAAACGAACTGTACACCCCAACAACCATAAAAACGATCATTAACAACACAGTCAGCTTCGAATTCATAAAAACTTTGGCTATTTTGCCAGCTAAACCTTCTTTCATGTTTTTTCTTTTAGCTCCTTAATAGAGGAGAATATTTTAGGTTATTTTTTTATTAATCTAGATAAAAACTTAGTATTGAATACTCACTTTGGCTCCGTTAAATAACTTTCCTTTGGCAGAAACAATGTAGCTTTCATCCGAATTTAATCCTGATAAAACTTCCACCTGATTTCCATACGTTTTTCCTAAAGTCAACCATCGTAAAATAGCTGTATTTGATTGACTTACTGTATAAACTCCAGATAATTGTCCGTTTGAAACAATCACATCCATCGGAATTAAAGTACTTTGCGATTTTGAATTTTTTGCAATTGGAAACTGAATGGTTGCAAACATACCAGATAAAATTGGCGCAGTTGATTTGTCTAAATCAATTTTTACTAAATATTGTCCGCCCGTATTTTTAGACGAACTACTTACTTCTTTTACAATTCCTTTTACAGTTTCATTGATTGATTTTATTGTAACATCTACAGAAATTCCTTGTTTGATACTAGAAATTTCAGATTCGGGAACCATGGCAATTACTTCAAAATTACCAGGAGCTTCAATAGAAATTAACGGTTGACCTGGATTTGCCATATCACCTTTTTCAATCATTTTGGCAGTTATCACTCCGCTAAAAGGAGCCGTAATATTAGTATATGCGAACTGTGAATTGATTTCATTTTTCATTTGATTGGCAGCTTCTAAACGTGCCTTTGCCATTTGATAGTGTGCTGTGATATCATCAAATTCTTTTTGAGAAGCACTTT
>JANQTK010000195.1:13100-16050 GCA_030731695.1 Polaribacter sp. | reverse complement strand
ACTTCGGCTTCGTCCATAAAGAACGAGCGAACGTGTAATTTTTTTGGAGTGGTATTCCAATCAAACATTACGTCGTCTTGCACTTGACCCATGGTGAATGCCCCTCCTTCTACAGCAACCATTCCTAAAGGTGGTTTTTGATCATTTCCTGCGTTTCCTTTTACGTAATTTCCGTTTTTTGGGTCGTTAAATGACAAGCCAGTGAGCGAAGATTTGTTGGTTGTTGATTTATTACAACTAAAAATCATCAGTGTGATGGCAAGGATAAGACCGGTTTTAAAGGTGTTTTTCATTTCCTAATGTAAAATTTATAGGTTTTTTTATAGTGATGCAATTTACAATAAAATACATTTCTAACAAGTTATTTGATAATTTTAACGCATCATTATTTTTCTATGCTTTCAAAACGGTTTCTTTTTGTGTTTAGTATGTCATATCTTTGATTTCTGTAAAATATCTAACTTTTATTTCCGTTATTTGGTTACTGAAATATGATAAGACGCTTTTTTCTACTTATTGGTTTTTTTCTAGCAGGAGTCTCCTTCTCGCAAACGTCAAAGAGCGTTTTGGCTGAGGGCGCTTGGTATAAATTTGCAGTAGATACAACGGGGGTTTTTAAAATTGACCGTACTTTTTTACAGCAATTGGGCATTCCGTTGAATGGCATCAATCCGAAGAAAATTCATATCTATGGCAATGGAGGGCAGCAATTGCCAGTGCTCAATAGCGATTTTAGATACGATGACCTGCAGGAAAATGCTATTTTTATTGCTGGTGAAAATGACAACTCTTTTGATGCGAATGACTACATCTTGTTTTACGCCAAAGGGCCCCATGATTGGGAAATAAACGCAGCCAATTCAACAGCAACACACAGGCACAATCCGTATACAGATGTTGCCTATTATTTTATCACTATCAATGATGTTGATGGAAAAAGAATTCAACAAAAAGCTCCAGTTTTAGGAACAGCAACTACACAGCTCAGCGTTTTTGATGAATTTACTTATGTTGAAAAAGACGAACGCAATTTATTTGCAGCCGGAATGCAGTGGTTTTTTTCATCTGATTTCAATGTAGAAAATACCCAAATGTTCAACATTCCTTTTCCGAATGCAGCCACGAATGAACCTATTACTGTAAAAGTAAGAGCCGTATCTAATTCGGTGGTTTCCTCTACTATGGATGTAAAACTGAACACTCAAGATGTGTTTACCATCAATTTTCCTGCGGTAAATCCGCAATCATTAACCAAAGCCATTGCCATTGAACGCGCTCAAGCTGTTTCGAATGCAGCTCAAAATTTAGCCATTTCAATTAGCTATAACAACAATGGAAATCCGTCAGCCAATGCCTTTTTAGATTATATAGAAATCATCGGAAAAAAACAATTGACAGTTGGGAATTTTCAATTCGGTTTTAGAAGTTTTCAGCAAGCAACTACCACAGGAACTCTGCAATATCAGCTCACGAATGGCAATGCAGCTTTTCAAGTTTGGGATGTTTCCAATCCGATTGCTCCTGAACAGATTGCCAATGAAACTTCAGGAAACGACTTTCTTTTTAAGGATGTTGCTGGACTGCTGAAAGAATATGTGGTGTTGAATGAGCGGGATTTTTACACGCCTACACGATTGCAAAATTCTCGAGTTGTCAATCAGAATTTACACGGTTTGCGTGATGTCAATTATTTGGTAATCACCAATACTGTTATGGCAGGTCAGGCACAACGTTTAGCAGATTATCATCAAGAAAATTCCAATTTAACCACCAAAGTAGTCATTTTGGATGAAATTTACAATGAGTTTTCATCAGGTGCTAAAGATATTACTGGCATTCGCGATTTTATCAAACAGCTGTATGACTCGAATTCAACTTCCGATAAAAAATTGCAGTATGTCTGTTTTTTCGGAGACGCTTCGTATGATTACAAAGACCGAATTCCGACTAACAATAATATCATTCCTGTAAAATTGGCTTTTGACAGTTTCAATTTGGCTTCTTCATGGGTTACAGATGATTTTTATGTGATGTTGGATGCGAATGAAGGAACGATGTCATCTTCACATACGATTGATGTAGCATCTAGTAGAATTCCAGTGTCTACACTGGATGAAGCTACCACTGTTGTTGATAAAATTTTGTCATATTACAGCAAAAATGCCTTGGGTGATTGGCGCAATACCATCACCTTGTTGGCAGATGATATTGATGCGAATGGAGAAGAAGTCTTGCAACAAGGCGTTGAAAAAATTGCCGATGAAATCAAAACCAACAAACCTGTTTTCAATATCAATAAGATTTATTTGGATGGATTTGTGCAGCAAAATGCCTCTGGTGGCGAGCGTTATCCCGAAGTAAACAAAGCCATTACCAACGCCATGGAAAAAGGAACCTTGGTATTTGACTATTTTGGTCATGGAGGAGAAGATGGTTTTGCCTCTGAGCGTATTTTGGATGTGCCCCAAATTCAGTCTTTTAACAATCCCAATACCTTGCCTTTGTTCATTACAGTTACCTGTGATTTTTCTCGTTTTGACAATCCTAACAGGATTACAGCAGGCGAATTGCTTTTTAAAAGTAAGATTGGCGGAGCTGCCAATATGATTACCACCACTCGAGAAGTGTTTATTTTTGTGGGGCAACAATTCAATGAACAATTGATTCGTATTTTAATGGGATTCAATAATGAAGATTTGAGCATTTCGCAAGGTTTGATGCGAGCTAAAAATCAATTTTCAAGTACACAGAAATTCTTTATTTATTCTTTTGGTGACCCTGCAAAAAAATTAGCAGTACCCAAACCCAATATCCGCATTACCAAAATGAATGATTTGGACATCACCCAATCTCTGGATACCATCAAAGCCCTGTCTAAAATAAAATTTGAAGGGATTGTAACAGACAATAACAATGCACTACTCACCAATTTTAACGGTACATTGTCAAC
>JANQTK010000195.1:8420-13000 GCA_030731695.1 Polaribacter sp. | reverse complement strand
TTGTAACAGACAATAACAATGCACTACTCACCAATTTTAACGGTACATTGTCAACTACCATTTTTGATAAAACCTTGGATAAAACCACGCTAGACAATGATGGTTTTGGGATTAAAATGACCTATGATTCTCAAGATAGTAAATTGTTTAGAGGGAAATCATCTGTAGAAAATGGTAGATTTAGTTTCGATTTTATTGTACCTAAGGATATCAGAGTCGCTTTTGGAAAAGGAAAACTGAGTTTTTATGCGGATGATGGTACGATTGATAAAGGCGGTTTTAACAACGATATTGTGATTGGAGGCATCAATCAAAATGCGCCTGATGATACTGTTGGGCCTGAAATAAAACTCTTTATGAATGATGAATCGTTTATTGATGGTGGCAATACCAATGCCTCACCAAACTTACTTGTGGTACTTTCGGATGCTAGTGGTATCAACACGTCTATCACTGCTGTGGATCATGATATTGTAGCCATTTTAGATGGTGATACCTCCAATCCTATCATATTGAATGATTTTTATCAATCGGAATTGAACGATTTTACCAAAGGAAAAGTCACGTATACATTGAGAGATTTAGAAGTTGGTCCACATACCTTGCAATTAAAAGCTTGGGACACTTACAATAATTCTTCACAAACAACGTTGAATTTTGTGGTGGTGAGTGATGCAATTTTAAACTTAGAAAATGTATTGAATTATCCCAATCCATTTGTAAATTACACCGAGTTTTGGTTCAATCATAACAAGCCCAATGAACCATTAGAAGTGCAGGTGCAAGTGTTTACGGTTTCAGGAAAATTGATCAAAACCATCAATCAAAATGTGCAAACTACCGGAAATTTATCACGCAGTATTGTATGGAATGGATTGGATGATTTTGGTAATAAAATCGGGAAAGGTGTGTATATTTACAAACTAAAAGTACGTTCAACAATCAATAATTTAGCCTCAGAGAAATACGAAAAATTAGTAATTCTTCAATAAAAATTAGATATTTGCTCAATTAACAAAAAAACAACCATGAAAAAAATAGGAATTTGTATGGCACTTTGTGCTTTGGTAAGTTTAAAAATCAGTGCACAAGAAAATGCCATCACCACTGCAGCGCCCTTTTTATTAATTGTTCCCGATGCAAGAGCAGGTGGAATGGGTGATATGGGAGTAGCTACCACTGCTGATGCTTGGTCATTGTTTCACAATGCCGCAAAGATGTCTTTTAGCGACCGACAAATAAAAACAGGATTGACGTATTCGCCTTGGTTGCGTAATTTGACCGATGATATTTTTGTAGGAAGTGCTGCGTACATCAATAGATTTAGTGAAAATGCAGCTTGGGGAGCAGATTTTAAGTATTTTTCTTTGGGTCAAATTGACTTGACAGACGATCAAGGAAATCCGAATGGAACTATCAATCCCAATGAGTTTGTAGCAACAGGGGCATATTCCTTAAAATTGAGCGAAACATTTTCTATGGGTGTAGGATTGAAATACATTCGATCGAACCTCGCATTTAACAATACTGCAGGAAATACTTTGCAACCCATCAATTCATTTGCAGTAGATATTTCTGGATATTACCAATCTTTTGAACAAAATTACGGCAATTTTAACGGGCGTTACAGATTTGGTTTCAATATTGCAAACATAGGTCCTAAAGTTTCATATACACCAGGAGAAGAAGATTTTATCCCAACCAATTTAAAATTGGGTGGAGGATTTGACTTTATTTTAGATGATTACAACATCATTTCTACCAACTTTGAGTTCACAAAATTGTTAGTGCCAACGCCACAGCCTGATGGATCTGAAGACGAAACTGGTTGGATTCAAGGAATTTTCGGTTCTTTTGGAGATGCTCCAGGAGGATTTAAAGAAGAATTGCAAGAATTTACCTATGCTGTGGGTGCAGAATATTTATATAACAATGCGTTTGCTTTGAGAACGGGCTATTTTCACGAAAATCAAAATAAAGGAAACAGACAATATTTTACCTTAGGTGCTGGTTTTAGAACCAATGCCTTAAATATTGATTTATCGTATTTAATCAATTCTTCGGATGTAAACAACCCGTTAGAAAATTCATTGCGTTTTTCATTGTCCTTTGATTTGGGCGAAATATTTGATAATTATTAACCTGTTGGAGTAATTGAATTTTAAAATTAATTTGCCACGAATTCACGCATTTTTTATGACTATGAATCCAATAAATTCGAATTTTCATCAAAGATGAAAACAATTATTGCGTTGATTAATGTAAAATCTGTGAATTCGTGGCAAAAAAATCTATTTTACTATTCAATAAAATAATTACACCCAATGGGTTTGAATTATAAATTGTTTTTAATAACAATAAAAAATAATAATAATCAATAAAAAATAGTTGAAATCTTCCTATCTTTAAAACATCAAAGCAGTCCACAAGGCTGCTTTTTTTGACAACATCATTTTATGAAAAACATCGAAATTACCACTACAGCAACTATTTTCAAAGGCATTTCCGAATTGGCAAGTGAAGATAAAATGTTGATGGAGCAAGCAATTGTAGCAAGAGAAAAAGCCTATGCACCCTATTCGAAATTCAGTGTTGGGGCAGCCTTGTTGTTGGAAAATGGCGAAATAATTCTTGGTAACAATCAAGAAAATGCAGCCTATCCTTCAGGAATGTGTGCAGAAAGGGTGGCTATTTGGAACGCTGGAGCGAGATTTCCTGAAGTGAAAATCATCAGATTGGCCATTTCAGCAAAATCTGAGAATAGTATAGTTGATACCCCTGTGGGACCTTGTGGTGCTTGCAGACAATCGCTTTCAGAATATGAATTCAAACAACAGCAACCTTTTGAAATTTTGTTTATGGGCGAAGTGGGCGAAGTTGTAAAAGTACCTTCGTTACAATCATTGTTGCCTTTTTCATTTGATAATTCCTATTTATAAATGAAATCGGATATTGCTACTTTGCAAGATATTCAATGGGTCATCACTCAGTTTTATGAGAAATTATTGAATGATGCTCAAATGAGGCCATTTTTCGAAGCTATTTTGAAGCAAGACCAACTGGAACACCACATTCAAATCATCGCTCATTTTTGGAGTGATATTTTATTTGATACGCATTTGTATCATGAAAATGTGATGCAAAAACACCTTCAAAAAAATGCCATGATTCCTTTTGAAAAAGATCATTTTGAACGTTGGGCATCGTATTTTATTACAACTATTGATGCCTATTTTGAAGGAATTAAAGCAACTACTATGAAGCAAAGAGCCTTGTCAATTAAGACTGTTATGCAATTAAAGATGCATTCTTGAAAATAAATTTCGGTTAAAACATCTCAAAAATGAACTTTTGAATATCGGGTACTTTTTTTGATGTATTTTCGGTTATTATTTTTTATAGTAACTTTACCTATCAACTTTTTTTAGAAAATGATACATTCAAAAATTTCAGGTATAGGTTCGTTTATTCCCTCGTTTAAAAAGACAAATGCCGACTTTATAAACGAAGCTTTTTTAAATGCAGATGGTTCAGATTTTGCCGCTGACAATGCAGATATTATCGAAAAATTCAAAGCCATTACAGGAATTGAAGAGCGGAGGTATGCAACAGATGATTTCAATACTTCTGATTTGGCATACTTTGCATCCCTAAAAGCCATTGAAGATGCCAACATCAATCCAGAGGAATTGGATTACATTATTTTTGCACACAATTTTGGAGATGTACAAAAAGACAGTTCTCAAAGTGATCTATTGCCGAGTTTGGCAACTAGAGTAAAATACAAATTAGCAATTGAAAACCCCAATTGTGTTGCATACGATATTCTTTTTGGTTGTCCTGGTTGGATTCAAGGAGTGATTCAGGCGCAGGCATTTATCAAAGCAGGCATTGCCAAAAAATGTTTGGTGATTGGTGCAGAAACCTTGTCAAGAGTGGTGGATAAATTTGACAGAGATTCCATGATTTACAGTGATGGAGCAGGTGCCTGCATTGTGGAAGCAACAGATGAACAAAGTTCTGGAATTCTGAGTTTTGCCGATCAAACCTTTGCCAAAGACGAAGCGTATTACTTGTTTTTTGGAGAATCATACAATAAAAATATCGAAGAGAATACCCGTTATATCAAAATGTTGGGCCGTAAAATTTACGAATTTGCCTTGTCTAATGTTCCTTTGGCGATGAAAGCTGCCTTGGATAAAAGTGGAGTTGCTATTGATGATGTAAAGAAAATTTTCATTCATCAAGCCAATGAAAAAATGGACGAAGCCATTATTCAACGTTTTTACAGATTGTATAAAAAAAGAGTTCCTGAAGGCATCATGCCCATGAGTATTCATGAATTGGGGAATAGCTCTGTGGCTACAGTACCCACATTATTGGATTTGGTTATCAAGGGTCTAATTCCGAATCAACACATTCAAAAAGGAGATGTTCTTATCTTGGCCTCTGTTGGTGCAGGTATGAACATCAATGCGATTGTGTATAAATATTGATGATTATTACACAAATTCTTGTAAATATTTTTTAGAACGTTCTTGCCTTTTTGTTGCGAATAGTAACCGCAAAGACACAAAGTA
>JANQTK010000195.1:0-8320 GCA_030731695.1 Polaribacter sp. | reverse complement strand
TTTTAGAACGTTCTTGCCTTTTTGTTGCGAATAGTAACCGCAAAGACACAAAGTAACACGCAAAGTATACAAAGAATATATTAAAAATAACTTTGCGAAATACCATTGCGACCTTTGCGTTTAGAATATGAAATGCTCAGTTTCACAAAGATTTTTTAGAGTATCACAAAGAAATTATTTATGAGAAAAAAGAGACACTAATTTCACGAATTACACGAAATACAATTCATAAAAATAATTGAGGTTCTTTTAGTAATCATCAGATGTGTGAAATTTGTATGATTTGTGTCTAAAAAAATCAAAATCCATGCTGAAATTTCATCTGAAATAGTATTTTTGCACATGCAACAAGACAACGTACTTATTTTAGATTTCGGATCGCAATACACACAGTTAATTGCGAGAAGAGTAAGAGAATTGAACATCTATTGTGAAATTCATCCATTCAATCACTTTCCAGACAATATTGAAAATTTCAAAGCAGTCATCCTTTCTGGAAGTCCAAATTCCGTAAGAGGAAATACGGTGTTACATCCTGATTTATCAGCTATTAGAGGCAAAAAACCACTCTTGGCAGTCTGTTATGGAGCGCAATATTTAGCTCATTTTTCAGGAGGAACAGTAGCCCCTTCAAATACCAGAGAATATGGAAGAGCCAATTTGTCTTTCATCAAAAAAGGAGAAGATTTCTTTGAACATATTCATGAAGGAAGTCAGGTTTGGATGAGTCATTCTGATACTATCAAAGAATTGCCTACCAACGCTGTGTTGTTGGCAAGCACCAAAGACGTGGAAAATGCAGCCTACAGAGTTGAAGGCGAACAAACATTCGCGATTCAATTTCATCCAGAAGTGTATCATTCAACTGACGGAAAACAATTGTTGGCAAACTTTTTGGTAAACATTGCAGGAGTTGCACAAACCTGGACACCAGATTCCTTTGTAGAAAGTACTGTGCAAGCGCTGCAAGAAAAAGTAGGAAATGACAAAGTAGTTTTAGGACTTTCAGGAGGAGTAGATTCTACAGTTGCAGCTGTTTTATTACACAAAGCCATTGGAAAAAACCTCTATTGTATTTTTGTAAACAATGGATTGTTGCGTAAAAATGAGTTCGAAAGTGTGTTGGCTCAATACGAAGGAATGGGATTGAATGTGAAAGGAGTAGACGCTTCACAACGTTTTTTAGATAAATTAGCAGGGTTGAGTGATCCTGAAGAAAAAAGAAAAGCCATTGGAAACACCTTTATTGATGTTTTTGATGATGAAGCGCATCATATTAGCGATGTAAAATGGTTGGCACAAGGAACGATTTATCCAGATGTGATTGAATCAGTATCTGTAAATGGAGGACCTTCAGCAACTATTAAAAGTCATCACAACGTAGGTGGTTTGCCTGATTTTATGAAGTTAAAAATTGTTGAACCTTTGCGAATGATTTTTAAAGATGAAGTACGAAGAGTGGGCGCAACCTTGGGCATTGACCCAGAATTGCTAGGACGTCATCCTTTTCCTGGACCAGGTTTGGCAATCCGGATTTTGGGAGATATTACTGCTGAAAAAGTGCGTATTTTACAAGAAGTAGATGCCATTTTTATCAATGGTTTGAAGGCAGATGGCTTGTATGACAAAGTTTGGCAAGCTGGCGCTATTTTATTGCCTGTCAATTCAGTAGGTGTAATGGGTGATGAACGAACCTATGAAAAAGTAGTGGCTTTAAGAGCTGTAGAAAGTACAGATGGAATGACTGCAGATTGGGTAGATTTGCCGTATAAATTCTTGCAAAAAACATCAAATAATATTATTAATCAAGTGAAAGGCGTAAATAGAGTGGTGTATGACATCAGTTCAAAACCACCTGCCACTATAGAATGGGAATAACAGTAACAAAATTACTTAAAAAGAATATTTGTGTAAAAAATTGCCTTTAATAAATTGGCAATCACAAACCTTTTCCCAATAATTTGGGATGAGAATAGAAAAAAGATTTTATACCTATGAAGCATATAAAAATTTGGTTGATCCTTGCATTACTTTCATTTTCAGTTTCTTGTGGTCAGCAAAACAGATACATTCAGTATAAAGTAAAAGCAGGCGAAACCATGAGTACGATCGCTGAAAAATTGAATATGAAAACGAAGGATTTATTGCGTTTGAATCCCGATTTTACGGAGACTCCAAAACCCAATTCGTTCATCATAGTTCCCGAAAATAAGTACGAATTTTTTAGAAATCAACAAGTAAAAAATGATGTGGTTATTGAAGAGGTTGATACCAATAACCCGTCGTCAGATAGAGAAAAGTTGATAGCGAGTTTGAAAGAAAAGTTTCTGATTTATGAAGTGAAAAAGGGAGATACTTTTTACAGCTTAGAGAAAAAATTCAATGTAACCAGAGGAGAATTGCTGTTATTGAATCCTGAATTGAAAGAAGGATTGAAAGAAAATAGTATTCTAAAAATCAAAGAGATTTTAGAAGAGTCTGCCATTAAGAAACCCTATTTTAGAGATGAAATTCGTACAAATTCAGCCCTAAAAGTAGCGTTGATGTTACCTTTACGAAGCGATGCTTTTGGATACGATTCCATTTCACCAAAAGAAATATTTTTAAAAAATGGAAGCTTGGTAAACATTGCCACAGATTTTTATTTGGGTGCTGAAATAGCTGTTGATTCCTTGCGAAACAGTGGTGTTGATATTGATTTGAGTGTGTTTGATACCGGTACAAGAAAAAGCAATCGTATTTCATCAATAATTTCCAATCAAAATTTGAATGCTAACGATGTGATTATTGGTCCTTTTTACTCTGAAGAAGCTCAAATGGTTGCCTCTGCTGTTACTATTCCTTTGGTTTTTCCTATGTATTCTGCCAATCAATCTGAGTTTAAAAATTCAAACATCATCAAAGCAGCGCCTGATAAAAAAATATTTAAAGATGTCTTGATTGATTATATCAATGATACGTTTGATCAAGGAAATTTGATATTAGTAGGAGATCAAACTGCTACCAATAGCATCAAAAATGAGTTGAGAGTGAGTAATGGATCTATCCGAATATTAACTCCCCAAAATGGAATGGTTCAAAAAGGACGTTTTTTAGAAATTTTAAAACCCAATACTAAAAATTGGATTATTATTGCATCCAACAATGAAGTAATCATTTCGGACGTGGTTAATAGTTTGATCAGTTTGCCAAGTGAAACTAAAGTGAATGTGTTTACTTTTGATAAAGGAAGCGTTTATGATAAAATAGACAATCTAAAATTGGGTAAAATTGGATTTACGTATGTGAGTGAGGAGTTTGTTGATGAAACTTCGGAATCGTCTAGAAGTTTTACCAAATTATACCAAGAAAAAAACAACACCTTGCCTTCTTTCTATGCCACTAAAGGATTTGATATTACCTATGATATTTTGGTTAGACTATCTTCGGGAAAGCGATTGCAAGCTACTTTTAGAGAAGGAGCCACTATTAGGGTGGATACTAAATTTGACTATAAAAACAACGATACTTTTGAGAATGAAGGCGTATTTATTCTTCAAATAAATAGAGATTTGACCATCACCAAGTTGAAATAACACAAATATGATTGATTGACTTAATCAAAAATCAGTCAATTATATTTTTTTCATTTGTTGTTTCAACTGATTCATTTGTTCTTTGAACATGCCTTGTTTGTCCAGTTTTTTAGCTTCAGCTAATAATAAGGTTGCTTCTCTTTTACGTCTTTTGGTCATTGCGATTCCTGCTAATTGCATTTTTGCCAAAGCCAAATCATGATTCATAGACAAACCCAGTTTAATAGCTGTTTTAAAGTATTTTTCTGCCTGAGAAATATTGGTTTGACTTACCATCAATCCTTGTAAAAAGTTATAGTAGCCTTGTTGCTTTTGTGTCAAAGCAGCCTCAGGATTTTTGATATACGCTAACCATTTTTGTGCTCCTGGAAAATTTTGTTTTCTCAATTGTAAAAAAGCCAACAGAATGAATTCGTTTTTGAAATAAAACAACACAAAAATACCTGCCAACAATAGAATAGAAATTCCGTTCATAATATGAACTTGACTGAATTCATATACTGCCCAAATTGTGATTAAAACTGCTAAAGCTATTTTTATATTTTTATGAAACATCGTTGTTTTTTATTTTAAATTTTAATGCGCAAAAATACATTTTCTTATTGAATGACATTGAAATCTTCTTCTAAAATTTCAAAAATCACCAATAGTTTTTTAGGATTTCTTATAGTATTTTCGATATTGAATCCAAGAAATAATCCCTAAAATCGTCACAAATCCAACAGAATAATATACTGCACTTGGCGTGATTACCTTATCACCACTTGCATACGAATGCAATCCTGAAAGGTAAAAATTCACTCCAAAATAGGTCATCATAATAGATCCATACGCAATGATTGACCACAAATTAAAGGTATATCTGCCTCGTAAACCGGGAATCAAACGCATGTGCAACACAAATGCATATACCATAATAGAAATCAATGCCCAGGTTTCTTTTGGATCCCAACCCCAATAACGTCCCCAACTTTCATTGGCCCACATACCTCCTAAAAAGTTTCCAATGGTTAGCATTACAACACCTACAGTAATCGCCATTTCGTTGATAATAGTGATTTCTTTTAAGTTGATGTCCATATTTTTTTTATTCTTTTCTGATGTAAAAAGGATTAAAAACAAGGCGAAAACTCCCAATATCATTCCTAATGTTAATGGACCATAACTCGCCACAATAATGGAAACGTGTACCATCAACCACCAAGAATTCAATACAGGCTGCAAATTGGCAATTTCAGGATCTAACCAGTTTAAACTTGCCGTAAATAAAATGATGGAGGTTACAAAGGTTGTCGCTGCAATTGTTAGTGAAGATTTTCTTCCTAAGAAAAGTCCAAATAACATAGTTGCCCAACCTACATAAATAATAGATTCATAGGCATTACTCCAAGGCGCGTTTCCACTGATGTACCATCTGCTGAGTAATCCTAAGGTGTGCATTAAAAAGAGCAATAGCACCACTCCAATGAAAAATTTTACAGCATGCGAAACCCATTTTTTAGCATTGAAAATTTGAATGATGACAAAAACAATCAAAAACAAACTCGCCAATCCATAATAACGCACTAATTTTTTAAAAATATTGTATTTGTTGTAGGCTATTTCCAATTCAATTTTGTTGTCTGAAGGATAAATAGCCGCCCCAAATTGTTGCTGGTATTTTTTGATTCCGTCTAAAATTTGATTCGCTTTGGTGTAATCATTTGTTTTTTTGGCAGATTGTAATAGTTGCACATACAAAGGCAATGATTTGCGAACAAACACAGAATCTGCCGCTTTAAAACCTTTTTCGGCAAAAGTTTCAGGTTGCGAAACCCATTTGTTATTCTCGTCATTAGGGATAGGATAAATTTTTAAAATTCCACCACCAATTGCGCTGTATAATAATCCAACTCTTCTGTCAATTTTAATAAGATCTTGTTCAAATTTATTTTGAACTTTCTTTTTCTGAGCCTCTGCAACTTGTTCCCGAATTTTATAATCACCCCTGTCTGTAAAAAAGTCGGATAAACGCGCGAACTTTGTAGTGTCTGCAATGCCTAATTGTTTTCTGATTTCAAGGTTTTGTTTTTCTAAGTAGATTGCAGGAACTTCGTACCAAAGTCTCGGATTTTCGATAATTGAGAGTAGCACCTGACTTGGTTTCATGCCTCTCAATTGTTCAGTCTGACTTACTTTTCGTACCAATTCAGAGGCGAACGTATGTGCAGGTTTCATGCGTCCTCCAGCATCCTGAATTACTAATTTGTTAAAACTTTCGGCATGATCTAACGACACTAAATTGGCCTGTAAAATAGAATCCACTTGCTGGTCTGTGATTCGGAATGAATGTGCTGATTGTTGCTGACTGAAACCTACTGTTGATGCAACTAAAAAGGCAATAATGGCAGTAGCTTGTTTCTTTTTTCGAATGTTTTGTAATGATTTTTTCAAACTATCAAAACGGGTATATTTTGCAAAAAAGATGCAAATCATTCCTGTGTACAATAATGAATAGCCTAAATAGGTGATGAAAGTCCCCCAAAAATCGTGATTTACAGAAAGGTGGGTTTGTTCAAATTCACCAGACAAATCGTAACTGGATTGAAAAAATTTATAGCCTTTATAATCTAAAATATGATTCATAAAAATGCGGTAATCAAAGGTTTCGTTTGGGTCAATAACCGTAACTTCACTAGCATAAGAAGCTGCACTTTCTGAACCAGGATATTTTTCCAATTGAAAATCATTCAATTTTACACTGAAAGGGGTTTCCATGGTTTTTGCACCATACCACATTCTGAAATTAAATTCACCTACTGAAAATTGTTGTAAATTATCACTATTGAATTTCCCTCCAGTCAATTCAATTCGCTCTGTTTTTTCGTCGGTAGAAACATCCAATACAATGACATCCAATTTTTTGTCATCTTTTGCACCACGAACCGTTTGCATAGTTCCTTTTTCGGGATATTGTGGCACTACAAATGGCAAGCCAGCCACGTTATAAAGCGCTCTCAATTTAAAATCTTGAATGCTATCTTTTGTAAGGTTTCCTGATTGTTGGGTAGCCATTACTTGATACACACCTGCTTCTTTTGACATGATTTTTAACGAATCATTTCGTTTGAAAATATTGATATTGGCTCCATTGCTAGTAGCATTGAATCCGACTAAAATATTGTGAATATTTTGAATTGTTCCTGATTTGATGTAATGTTCGTGTCTTGAACCACTAGAAGATTCTACAAAAAGGAGGTGCTCTTCTCCATTTTCATCATCAATTAATTTTTTTTCAGCCCAAGGAATGTAATCTACCAACTCAATATTGAATTTCTTTTCTTTGAAATTATCTTCATAAGACCAAGAATTTTTTCCCCAAGCTGATAGTAAAATGGGTTTGTTTACTTCAAGTTTTTGTACTGCTCCATCATCAACTACATAATTTACATAGGTAGTTTCGGATAAATAACGATTGGTAGTTTCGCCTTCATTGATCAACATAATTCCTTCATGACCAATATATCTTGTAATTCCAGCGCCAATTAGAATAAAAATAAATGCTCCATGAAACATTAAAACGGGCCATTTTTCTTTTTTATACAGTTGATACCTAAAGATATTTCCAAAGAAATTGATGATAAAAAACACCATGATGGCTTCAAACCACCAGCTATTATACACCAATGCTTTTGAAGTTTGGGTTCCGTAATCATTTTCTATAAAAGTGGCAACGCCCATGGCAACTGCAAAAAGCACAAATAAGACAGCCATTAAACGAGTAGAGTAGAGGAAATTCAGTAATTTTTTCATCCTGATGAGGTAAAATTTTTAGTGATGCAAATTTACGGATAAATGACACAAACTTACCTAGGTGAAACTTGTTTTTTGGTATTTAGAATTGTTAAATTTAATAGAAATTATCTTTTAAAATCCTGTTTGATTTGTTGCAAGCTTTTGGAAGAATTCAAAAATGCATGCACAACAAGTTGCTTGATTTCCTTTGAATCGTAATTAAAGTAGCGAGTCCAAGCATCATTTTGCAACAATTCTCGAATTTTTTTTAGTTTTTGGTGTGCTTCCGAAAATGCAAACAAAGGAAAAGTTTCCCTGTTTTTTTTTGATTGAATGGTTGCTGTGTTTTGATTAAAATCAACAGCAATTACAAAGTTCTTTTCTGAGGAATTTGTAGGAAAAAAGGAATTCCAAGTGGCAAACCCAATGATTGTTTGCTGGTTTTTATAATTTTCTAAAGGAATAATTTTCCATTGACAATTGGCAACTTTCCCCCAATGATTTGATTTTCTATAAACACCTTCCTCCGAATAAAAATAACAGCTATTTGACTTGCTTTTAAAGAATGAATCTTCTGGAAATTCAAAAAAGGGAACCTGTTGAAATTCGCAAAAGGTGTGTTTGAAAAAATTGGTGTGATTGTAGGTTTTCAAAAATTTTATTTTTAGTTTCGAAAGTCCTGCAAGGTCTTGAAGACCTTGTAGGTATATTTTTTTAAACTAATTTACTAACAACACCTACAAGGTTTTGAAAACCTTGCAGGTGATATTGTTATTAACAAAAAAACGCAACCAATTTACTGATTGCGTTTTATTATTTTATAAAACCCTTAATTTTTTTTAAGGGATGCTGAAATAAATTCAGCATAAGCGATTCGCAGAATTTTGTAAAACAAAATTTGTTCTCTACTTATTTAACTTCTTCAAAATCAACATCTTCTACACTATCGCCTTGATTTGCGTTTGAAGAAC
>JANQTK010000194.1 GCA_030731695.1 Polaribacter sp. | reverse complement strand
AAAGGCATTCCAGAAAATTCGGCAATGTATTTGGCAACCAACACATCATAACCTTTGGGAGTATTCAATCCTGTACCCACAGCAGTTCCGCCCAAAGCCAATTCTGATAAATGTGCTAAGGTATTTTTCAAGGCTTTCAATCCGAAGTTTAATTGCGCTACATATCCTGAAAATTCTTGACCTAAGGTTAGGGGAGTAGCATCCATTAAATGCGTACGTCCTATTTTCACGACACTTTTAAATGCTTCGGATTTTGCTTGTAGGGTATTGCGTAATTGTTCAACACCAGGTATGGTAGTTTCTACAATTTTTTTGTAAGCAGCAATGTGCATTCCTGTTGGAAACGTATCATTTGAAGATTGCGATTTGTTCACATCATCATTAGGCTGAATGGCTTTTTCGCCTTCACCAATTTTTTTACCAGCCAATTCTTGAGCTCTGTTGGCAATTACTTCGTTCACATTCATGTTTGATTGTGTTCCAGAACCTGTTTGCCAAATCACCAACGGAAATTGATCGTCTAATTTTCCCGCTAAAATTTCGTCACACACTTGGGCGATCAAATCTCTTTTTTCAGCAGAAAGTACTCCTAAGTCACAGTTTGTGTAGGCAGCAGCTTTTTTTAGATAGGCAAATCCATATACAATTTCCAAAGGCATGGAAGCTGCAGGACCTATTTTAAAGTTGTTTCTTGAACGCTCAGTTTGTGCGCCCCAATATTTATCAGCAGGAACATTTACTTGTCCCATGGTATCTTTTTCAATTCTGAATTGTGTCATTGTATAAGGAAGTTTTTTCGAACAACAAATTTACAAAATCTTAAACAAAAGAGTGAAGGAAAGTTAGAAAACTGTTTCAGGTGTTTACTGATTTTTTTGTTTTTTAATTGTTGATAAGAATTTTGCTTTTTAAGATAAAATTAATCGATTTGATAGTAAAATTTGAAAATATATTTTTTATTTTTGCGTTATTAAAATATCAAATAGAATACAATGTTAGATTTTTCGCAATTTTCAGGATTAGTGTTGTTCATGTTTATTTTCACAGCAGGTTTTTGGTTGTTATTATTTTTACTAACATTTGTTGTTCCATATTGGATTGGAGGAACTATTTGGGAAAACATGAAATTAAAGAAAGAAGCTAAAAAAGCGGCAGAAGCTGCTGAAGAAAAATAGTTTTTCTTTTATAGATATAAAAAAAGCTCGCAATTCGCGAGCTTTTTTTATGGGCACTATTTTAATAGTCTTGTGTTGAAAGTTTTTAGGTAACAGCTTTTTAACTCATAACTAAAAACTAACAACTAAAGATTTTTATATTATCCTTCAAATTCCTCCAAACCATTATATTCTTGATTTCCATTTTTCTTTTTATCAATTTTTGTTTGATTAAAACGGTAAATAAAACTTAGGCTAATTTGACGCTCTCTCCATTGAAATTCACTGTATTGCTCCGTAAAACCAGGAATCAAAATTGTACTCATTCTTTTACGACTGTTAAAAACATCGCTAATATTAAAGTTGATAGATGCTTTTTCTTTTAAGATTTCTTTACTTGCGGCAAAATCCATACTAAAAATCCCTTTGTTTTTAGATTGTGCATTTCGTGAAGGACCACTATAATTGGAGTTGATTTGAATATCGGTTTTGTTTGGCAATGATATTTTTTGATTCAACCTTATAAAATAAGAGGTGTTTTCGAAATCAAAATTTTGTGTAAATCCTGAAGTAGGATTTGTATAATCACCATTTGTAGTTACATGAAATAGATTGAAATCACTGTTGATGTTCCAAATTTTAAAAGGTTTGTAATTCAGTGTAAACTCGAAACCAACTCTTTCTGAGGTAGATAAATTTATAGGAAATCTTCTTAAAATTGCATCTCCATTGTCTGTGACTTCTCCAGTATTTTCTTGAATAGATTCCCAGTTATCTCTACTGATGTTGTAATATGCAGAAGTGCTTAAGGTAAATTTTTCCCAACGTCTTAAAAATCCGACATCAAAAGCATCTGTAAAAACCGGATTCAAATCTACGTTTCCACTGTAAATATTACTTTCACTTGAACGACTTGGAAATGGGTTTAAAGATCTTCCACGAGGACGTCTGATTCTTCTGTTATAACCAATGGTTATATTTTCTCCTTCTCTCGTTTCAATGCCAATATTGACTGTTGGAAATAAATTTCCGTAGTTTTTAGAATTTTCTGAAACAACAGTAAATTGATCAATTTCAATGGCTGTATATTCATAACGCAAACCACCTAAAATAGAGATTTTATTAAATTTTTGTCCGTATTGAAAATAAGCGGCATTTACCAATTCTTTGTAACCAAAAGAATTGTTTAAGCCTGCATCAGGTACTAATGGCCCGTTTGGAAAAACCAATCTTTCAGCCAAATAGAAGTCATTGTAAATATCCCTGAAATTTCCACGATATCCAACCTCATATTGAATATTTTCTCCAACCGGTACAACATAATCAACCTGAACTAGTACGTTGTTTTCATCCTGATTTTGAATCACTAATTCTTCGTCATTAAGTTCGTTAATTCTCGTTTCAGTTTCAGTAATATTGCTCATTGCATCTTCTTTTTCTGTTGAGAATTGTAAACTTGCAGTAAGTTTTTTTCCTTTTCCATCAAAATTATTTACATAATCTAGGGTGTATTGCACTCTTTTTTCATCTTCACTTTCGTTTTCAATACGCGAAGTTGCTTCGTTGATGTTTCCTAAACTATCAAAACGGTCAATGATATTGCTATTTACATCATCATCATTACCAACATTATAAACAATATTAGCAACAATACTCGAATTGTCATTGATGTAATATTCAGTTCCAAAACTAGTAAAAAGGGATCTTCCCAATCTGTCAAATTTTCGAGATTCTACTACTTTTGCATTTTGTGCAGAGGATGAAAAATAATCAGAATCGCTAAACGCATTTCCAGGGACAGCATTGTATCTAAAACCAGTATTGGTAAAGAAATTCCATTTTTTAGAACGCAAGTTAAAGTTCAAAGCACTTCCATATCGCTCAGGAATTCCTAAATCCAATTGCATTGACCCATTGAATCCTTTCAATTGATTTTTACGTAAAATGATGTTCAATATTCCAGCTGTACCTTCAGCATCATATCGTGCAGATGGAGAAGTAATTACCTCTACACGTTCAATAGCTTCAGCCGGAATTTGACGCAAAGCCTCAGCACCATTGATACCTACTAACGCACTTGGTCTTCCATCAATCAAAATAGTTACGTTGTCATTTCCGCGTAAACTTACATTCCCTTCAACATCTACTTGTACAGAAGGTACATTTCCTAAAACGTCACTTGCGTTTCCACCACGAATGGATAAATCTTTTCCGATGTTAAATACCTTTTTGTCCAAACGAATATCAACTGTTGTTTTTTCGGCAATAATTACTACTTCATCCAAACTATTCGTATCATCTTTTAGTTGAAATGTTCCTAAATTTTTGTCGGCAGTAAGATTTTGTGCTGGGATTTTGATTGCTTTGAAAGATATAAATTCAATGCTTATGGTATAATTTCCAACAGGAGTTTGCACACTGAATACTCCATTGACATCTGTAATTCCACCAGAAATTTTTTGAGTTTTGGTGTTTTTTAAAATGATGGTTGCATATTCTAAAGGCTGTTTAGTTCCTTGGTCAATAACTTTTCCTGTTAGCGTAATTTCTTTTTCAGTTGTTGGACTTTGGGAAAATAAGAATGTTGTCAAAAAGAGACAAAAAATCAAAAATGAATATTTTTTAGTCAAAACGGGATGTTTTAGGTTATTTTAGCTTGACTGCAAATTTCCAACTAAGTTTAACTTGTTTTAGTTAAAATGATGTTAAGAATATTTTGTGGTTTTTAGATGG
>JANQTK010000193.1 GCA_030731695.1 Polaribacter sp. | reverse complement strand
CCAATTCGTTGTTGTTTTTTGCCTGAAAATCTTTCCAAGTAAAATCGTTGTCTTTGTTTTCAGGAGCATTTGCAGTTAAGGTATAACGCAACACATCTTGTTGGTTTGGGAAATCTATCAAATATTCGTGCAACCAAACAGCCCAATTTTTTGAGGTGGATAATTTATTGCCTTCTAAATTTAAAAATTCATTGGCTGGTACATTATCTGGTAAAATAAAATCACCATGTGCTTTTAACATGCTTGGAAAAACAATACAGTGAAAAACAATGTTGTCTTTGCCTATAAAATGCACCAATTTGGTGTCATCATTTAACCAATAATCTTCCCAATTTTTACCCTCTCTTGCAGCCCATTCTTTGGTTGATGAAATATAACCAATGGGTGCATCAAACCAAACATAGAGCACTTTTCCTTCAGCATCTTTTAACGGCACAGGAATTCCCCAATCTAAATCACGCGTTACTGCTCTTGGGCGCAAACCATCGTCAATCCAACTTTTTACTTGTCCGTAAACATTTGGTTTCCAGTCGTTTTTGTGTCCTTCTAAAATCCATTCACGTAAAAATCCTTCATATCTATCCAAAGGTAAAAACCAATGTTTAGTTGCTTTTACGGTTGGAATATTCCCTGTAATTGCTGATTTTGGATTGATTAAATCAGTCGCATTATGGCTTGTTCCACAACTTTCACATTGATCACCATAACTACCATCAAATCCACATTTTGGGCAAGTTCCCACTACAAAACGATCTGCTAAAAACTGATTCGCTTTTTCATCATACAATTGCTCAGTCACTTCCTCAATAAAATCTCCCTGATTGTACAATTTTGTAAAAAAATCAGCAGCGGTTTTATGATGAATTTCGGCAGATGTTCTTGAGTAATTATCAAAAGAAATTCCGAAATCTTGGAATGATTTTTTGATAATGGTATGGTATTTATCAATAATTTCTTGAGGCGAAACACCTTCTTTTTTCGCTTTCATTGGAATGGCAACTCCATGTTCATCAGAGCCACAGATGTAGGCAACATCTTGTCCTTTTAAACGTAAATATCTTGCATAAATATCTGCAGGCACATAAACACCCGCCAAATGTCCAATATGAATTGGGCCATTTGTGTAAGGCAAAGCAGCTGTGATAGTATATCTTTTGGGATGATTCATTAAAATTTGGGTTGATTTATGAATAAAAATCTTTCTTTGATTGGCAAAAGTACAAAAAACAGCGTTTTAAATCCGATTGAAATTGATACATTTACGAATGAACATTTTTACAGAATTCAACTAACTAGGTTTCTATTAAAATTATATATTTTGAAAACGAATTTTACGATTATTTTATTTTTACTTTCTATTTCTAATTTTTTTTCTCAAGAAAAATTTATCAAACCTCCTTATTTAAAAATGGGTGATTCTGTCGCAATTGTAGCTCCTGCAGGAATCTTAAAAAACAGAGAAGAAACCATAGAAAAAGCAAAAAATTTGTTGATTTCTTGGGGATTAAACGTGGTTATTGGTAAAAATGTTTTCAATCAAAACAACCATTTTGCAGGAACAGATGAAGAACGGTTACAAGATTTTCAAAAGGCATTAAACAATCCAAACATCAAAGCGATTTGGGCTGCAAGAGGAGGTTATGGTTCTGTTCGAATTTTAGATAATTTGGATGTAACAAAATTCAAGCAAAAACCAAAATGGATTATCGGATATTCTGATATCACTGCGTTTCACAACCATTTTCATAACTTGGGATTTGAAACCATGCATGCCATGATGCCTACAAGTTTAGAGGAAAAACCAGAGGAAATTATTGAAACGATTGCAAGTTTTAAAAATGCACTTTTTGGAGAAAAATTGTCCTATGAAATTCCTTCTTCAACATACAATAGAAATGGGAAAATTTCAGGAGAAATTATCGGCGGAAATTTATCAATTTTAATGACCATGCTGGGCTCAAATACTCAGTTAAAAACAGATGGAAAAATTCTTTTTATCGAAGAAATTGGTGAGTATGAATATGCGATTGATAGAATGATGCAAAGTTTAAAACGAGCAGGATATTTCAAAAATATAAAAGGAGTTGTTTTAGGAAATTTTTCTAAAATTAGAAAAAATTCAACAGCTTGGGGAAGTACCATTGAGGAGTTAATTTTAGCTATTTTACCAAAAGAAATTCCGGTTTTGTTTAATTTTCCTGCAGGTCATGAAGCGGACAATAGGGCACTCTTTTTTGGAAGAAAAGTAGATTTGACTATTCAAAAAGATACTTCAACTGTGATTTTTCATCAGAAATAAAATACAAAGAATTGGCTGAACACAACGAATTAGGAGAAATTGGAGAGCAATTAGCGATTGATTATTTACTGAAAAATGGCTATAAAATATCTGAGCGAAATTATCGATATTTAAAAGCAGAAGTTGATATTATTGCGCTTAAAGAAAACACATTGGTTGCTGTAGAAGTAAAAACTAGAACTTCCAATTATTTTGGAAATCCAGAAGATTTTGTGACCAAAAAAAAGATAAAATTATTGGTTTCTGCGGTTGATTTTTATGTAACTAAAAGAAATTTAGACGTCAATGTTCGCTTTGATATCATTGCAATTACCCTAGAAAAAGACACCCACAAATTGGAACATTTAGAGGATGCTTTTTTATACTTTTAAATCAGTTAGGATTTTTTTCAGCTTTGTCATTTACAAATGAAACTAAAAACGAACGTAAAATAGAAAGTAAAATACTGAATACAAGTGCATCCCAGAAGCCTGCCACCATAAATCCATCAACAAATTTATCTGCCAACAAAATTATCCCAGCATTTATCACAAATAAAAACAATCCTAATGAAAATATTGTTGCAGGTAAAGTAAACAAAACGATAATTGGTCTTACAAAAATGTTTAAAAGACCAATAACCAAAGCAACTGTAATTGCGGAAATATAGTTTTCAACTTTTACACCTGGCAAAACAGAAGCCAAGAAAAAAACGGCTAAAGCAGTCAATAAAATTTTGAGAAGAGTATTCATTTTTTTCTTTTAAAAGTACTTCATTTTTTTGTAAAAAACAAAGAGGAGAATTAATCTCCTCTTTGTTAATGAATTAAAATCTCTAAACCTCTATCAATTCTAGTTTTTTCGTACTGGTTTTTTCTTTGTTATTATCCTTAAAGTTAGACCAATTCATGTTGTTTTCATATTTTCTGATTTTTGAATTATCAGTTGGATCCATAACCATTAAATAAATCCATTCATTATCCAATAATGATTTTAAATTTTCATTTCTAGATAAAATATCTATGATTCTTGGCAAAGGAGCGTTAATCAAAACAGACAATCGTAAAGGTTGATGGTACATTTTTGAATCAGTTTCGCAAATGGATTGCAATGGCAATCCCATCTTTAAATCTCCTCCATTTCCTTGAACAACACCAAATTTCCCAGTAATATTATGCGTTATTTTTGTGCCACCACCAAACGTTTTGTTATCAACTGTTGCAAAATAATAGTGATTATTTATCCATTGTGTAACCACCATTGGTCCTTGCATAATGCCTTCTAACGCTTTTCCAGTAATGTCTTTTTCCCAATCATAAGAGTGTAAAAAACATCTGCTATGAAGATTGCTCGATTTTGTCATTTCTCTTGGTGCCACAATAAATCCTGCGTTTTTCGCAAGTCCCCATTCTGGTCTTGTTTCTCCCCAATCATTCGCTTTTTTCTCAGCAAAAGAAACGCTATTTTCAACGCCTAATCTGTCTTTAGTGGCAGTTTCTTGTGCTTTTTGCAAGCTATTTTTTAACTGTTGTAATTTTTCTTGATGAGATTCAGGAACTGCTGCATCAAAAATTTCGATTTCATCTGTAGTTGTATTGTGCTCAGCGCCAATGAAAA
>JANQTK010000192.1 GCA_030731695.1 Polaribacter sp. | reverse complement strand
CTTTGATAATCGTGTTTCTTGTATCGTTGTTAAAAATACTTGCATCAAATAATTGTACAAATTGTTTTCTTAAACGTAAAGCACCACCCCATCCACCAGCACCAACACCAAGAGCAGCACCATTAGATTCTAAACTTCCTACTGAACCATTAATCATTACCGTTGTTGGACCATAATTTTGAACGTAAGTTCCATCAGAAATTAAAGGGAAGATAATTTCGTTGTTAGCAGAGTTTGTATTATTGTCTGCCATAAAATTATGTAAATAATTGGTTGCCAATGAATAACCTCCACCAATAATTTTTTTACAGTAATCAATACATTCTGTATATTTAGCTTGACCAATGTAAACTTCGGCATTCAAATAGATTTTTGCTAAAATCATCCAAGCAACACCTTTGTCAGCTCTTCCATGTTCGTTAGCCTTTGGGGCCGCTAAATCTCCTTCAATGGCTTTTAATTCAGATTCTACAAAAACAAATAATTGTTGACGATTGTACACTAAAGGTCGTGCATTGATGGCATCATTTTCTGTAGTAAAATTTGCTTGACCAAATAAGTCCATCATGTAGTAATAAGACATTGCTCTTAGCAAACGAGCTTCTGCTCTGTAACGCGTAATTTCGGTTTTTGCTGCTGCAGAAATATTTCTAGCATCTAATTTTTCGTCTGTAGTTTCACGTAAAAAATTATTTGCAAATGCAATAGTTACATGTGTTCTACCAAACATTCCTAAAATGATTGGATCGTTTGCATTCCAAATATTACGTTGAATATCACGCGTTCCTGGGTCGTTTTCATAAGACCAAATCATTTCGTCTGCTGATAAAGTTTGTAAGTACAATAGTACACGTCCAAACTGACTTGTTCCGGCATCTAAACCTTGAATATTTGAAGAGCCAGGACCGTCAACACCAGTTAATGATAAGTTTGCATATACACCTGCCAATAATTCTTTATAAGCAGTTTCTGTAGCAAAAAAATCTTCGCCTAATAAATCTTGATCGTCTTTTGGAGTAATGTCTAAATCTTTTGTACAAGAAGACATCGCAACTAGCATCACAAGAAATAAAATGGCTAATTTGTTAAAATTCATATTTTTTTTCATCTTTATTTCTTTATTAATTAAAATTTGATATTAGCACCAACCAAGAAAGTTCTTGGTCTTGGAAAATTCGTATTGTCAATTCCGTTGAACAATTCAGGATCTAAACCAGAATAGTTGGTAATTGTAAATACATTTTGCATACCTGCCCAAATACGAATGCTGTTTGAAGCAAATTTTTTGATAGGTTTGTTAAATGTATATCCTAAAGTAATGTTGTCCATTCTTAAGAAAGATGCATTTTCAAGATAAATATCAGAGAGAATAACATCTGATGTGCTGTTGAAATTGGTAATTAAAACAGAAGTGGGAATATTTCCTAAAACCGCATTGTCTTTCAACAAATCATATTGTGCTAAGCCAGAATTTACATTGTTATATGCATAATTTCCTATGCTAGCACGTAAATTGAATGCCAAATCAAAATTCTTGTAGTTGAAATTAGATTGAAAACCGAACGTGAAATCAGCTTGTGGATTTCCTTTTAGATAGCGGTCATCAGAATTGATAATTCCATCTCCATTCAAATCTGCATAAGCCCCTTCAATTGGTTTTCCAGCAGTATCATATAATTGTTTGTAAACATAAAATGCATTTGGTGCAAAACCTTCTCTATATAATTGGATAAAGTTTCCTGTTCCTCCAGCAATTCCACCTTTTGTGATATCTTGATTTAAAGCTAATTCTTTTATTTCACGATCTAAATAGGTAGCATTGAAGTTTACATTCCAATTCAAATCTTCTTTTTTAATTACATCAGCATTCACACTAAACTCTAAACCATTTACTTGCAAATCTCCAATATTTTGGACTATTCTATTTGTAAAGTTAGTACCATCTGCCACAGGTGCATCAGATAATAAATCAGTAGAATTTTTTTGGAAAGCATTTATAGAGCCTGAAATTTTGTTATTAAACAAACCATAATCTACCCCAACTTCAACAGTAGCTGTATTTTCCCATTTCAAATTGCTACGTCCTGATGCAATTGTAGATTGAATAGGAACATTGCCAAACAAATATTGTGAATTTTGATTTCCAAAACGATAAATATCAAGGTATAATGCTTCAGGAATTCCATCTTGTTGACCATTAATACCATAAGACGCACGCAATTTTAAGTTAGAAATCACTTTGTTTCCTTTTAAGAAATCTTCGTCACTAATTCTCCAAGCTAATGCTGCTCCACCAAAATTACCCCATCTATTTGCAGGGCCAAAACGTGAAGTTCCATCACGTCTGTAATTTAATGTCAATAAATACTTTTCATTATAAGTAATATTGGCTCTTCCAATAAAACCTATTAAAACAACAGGTGTATTTGCATAGGTAGTGAAACCAACATCATTTGGATTTCTTATGTTTCCTGTACTTTCTCCATTCCCATTAAAAGATTGATAATCATAACCAACTAAAAAATCTGTTTTAAATTTACTAAAAGTTTTATTATAGTTTAATGTTGCGTTAAAGTTTTCATTTAAATTTTCATTTGTGTATGAACCTTCACCACCTATAAATAAATCTGTATAGTTAGCAGGACTATTTAAAGGATTAAAAAAGCTTCCTTCTTGAACTGATTTATCAAAACCAACACTTACACTTGCAATAACTTCAGGTAAAAAATGTAATTTATAGTCAATTTTTAAATTACCAAATTGTCTAAATCTGTTTGATCTATTTTCGTTTTGTAATAAAGCAGCAACTGGGTTTCTCGTACCATTATCTACTAAAATACCACCAGGAGTTCTAGTAATATGCTGATAAAAGCCACCAAATGGAGATGTTGGATCGTACACAGGTTGTGTAGGATCGTAACGCATTGCAGCGTTTACCTGACCTGCATCAGCAAATCTTTCATTTACAAAAGCCCTATTATAGTTTAAATTCACTTTTAAATGATCATTAAAGAATGATGGACTCATTGTTAAAGAGACATTCGCTCTATCAAATTGAGAGGTTAAGATATTTCCTTCAATTTCAGAGAAATTCACCGAAAGTCTTGTTGGTATTGTTTTAAAAATTTGACCTCTTGCAGTTAAATTATGTTGCGTAGAAACTGATTGCTGAAATACTTCATCTTGCCAATTGGTATTCGCAGTTCCCAATAAGCCAACATCTCCAGGCCTTCTAGTTGTAATAAGATTTCTGAATGCATCCCCATCAAAAACAGAAACTCTGTCTCTAATTTCTCCAAAAGCAACTTGATAATCATAATCTAATGAATAATCTGATTTACCTTTTTTAGTAGTAATAATGATAACTCCATTTGCACCTCTAGAACCGTAAATTGCAGTAGCAGAGGCATCTTTTAATACAGAAAATGAATCAATATCATTTGGGTTGATACTGTTCAAATCAACACCTTGTAATGGTAAGCCATCAATCACAATCAATGGGTCATTAGATGCATCTAAAGAAGAACCACCACGAATTCTAATTTGAGAACCAGAACCAGGAGCACCACTTGTGGTGATGTTTACCCCAGAAACCCTACCACTAATTAGATTCTCAGCAGTTACAATGTTCCCTTTGGTCATGTCTTTAGAAGTAATAGCTTCTACAGAACCTGTTGCATCTTTTACGGTTGTTGTACCATAACCAACAACTATAATTTCCTCTAGTTGCTCTAAAGCTTCTTCTAATTCAACTACTAGATTTTTATTGGTTCCTATTACAATTTCTTTATCTGCAAAACCCAGATATCTAAAAACAAGTATGCTACCTGTTTTTACATTTTCAATTGCAAATTTCCCATCGAAATCTGTTTCAGTACCTTTTGTTGTTCCTTTCACAACAACA
>JANQTK010000191.1 GCA_030731695.1 Polaribacter sp. | reverse complement strand
GGAATTTGCTGACTCAAACAATGCAAGGTCCCAAATCCCCAAATCAAATCAATTGCACTTATCCCAATAACTTCTCTATCAGGAAAACAATTTGAAATGATGTTGAGTGCAATTCTATCATTCGAATCATTAAAGGTGGGAACCAAAACAATTTTATTGATAATCAGAAAATTAGCATAACTCGCAGGAATTACCAAACCATCAAAAGTTACTGTTTTTGGCATGGGTAACGTAACAATTGTTGGTTTTTTTCCATCCTCTAAAACAGCATTTTCCAATCGTAGTAAATTGTTTTGCAACGCTTTGTAATTTGGATTTTTTGAATCCGTTTCTACAACAGTAATAATCGTATGTTCATTCACAAATCTGCATAAATCATCAATATGACCATGCGTATCATCACCCACAATGCCATCACCCAACCAAATCACATTGGTTATTCCTAAATATTCTTTGAAAATAGCCTCATAATCTTCTTTCGTGAAATTCTCATTTCGAACTTGAATGGAAGGATGTAACAAGCATTCTTCCGAAGTTAGTAACGTTCCTTTTCCATTCACGTCAATGGCACCACCTTCAAGCACAATTGGTTTTCCTTTGTAGGTTGCTTGGATTAAAGGAATATTCAAATGAGAGGCTACTTTTGAAGGTACAAATTTGTCTAACTGATAATTTTTATATTTTGCCCAACCATTAAAATTAAAATTGATAGCTTCTCTTTTTGTCCCATTTTGAACGATAATGGGGCCAGAATCGCGCATCCAACTTCTATTCGTTTTATGAATGATAAAAGAAATTTTGTCCAATGAAACATGTGCCATCACCAACATTTCTGATACTTTTTCTTGCAATTTTTTATTGGCAACTACCAAAAATACTTTTTCAACTTCCGAAATCTTTTTGATAAATTCAATAAAAGCCCATTGAATGGCACCATATTTACCTGGCCAATCATTGCCATTATGAGGAAAACAAAGCAATATGCCTTCTTGATTTTCCCATTCTGCTGGAAATCTTCTCATCAATCTATCGCTCTTTTTGTGATGTCACCAAAAGCATCTATTCTTCTATCTCTGAAAAAAGGCCAATTTTGACGCACATTTTCTTGTAAATCCAAATCCACTTCAGCTATCAAAATTTCTTCTTTGTCATGAGATGCTTGTGCCAAAATTTCTCCTTGAGGACCTGCAATAAATGAGGCTCCCCAAAATTCCAAACCATCTGTATCAGGTAAATATTTTTCTAAACCAATTCGGTTTGCAGCAGCTACATACACACCATTTGCCACAGCATGACCTTTCATCACATTCATCCAAGCACCATATTGATTTTCACCATATTGCGCTTTTTCTTTAGGATGCCAACCAATAGCAGTTGGATAAAACAACACTTCTGCACCTTTCAAAGCAGTGATTCTTGCAGCTTCAGGATACCATTGATCCCAACAAATCAAAACTCCAATATTTCCTTTGTTGGTTTTGTTTGATTTGAAGCCCAAATCACCAGGAGTGAAATAAAATTTTTCGTAAAAATGAGGATCATCTGGAATGTGCATTTTTCGATACAAACCAGCTTCAGTGCCATCAGTATCTAAAATATAAGCACTATTGTGGTAGATTCCTGCCATTCTTTTTTCAAAAAAAGGTACAATAATTACAACACCCAATTCTTTTGCCAATTCACTAAATGCCTGAAATGAAATGCTATACAAAGGTTCAGCATAAGCAAAATTATCAGTATTTTCACTTTGGCAAAAATAGTGACTGCTGTACAATTCTGGTAACGAAATCACTTCTGCGCCTTTTGCTGCTGCGTCTTTTACCCATTGCAAACATTTTTTGAGATTGTTCTCAGGCGTATTGTTGAGGTTCAGTTGAATAACCGCTATTTTATAGGTGTTTTTCTTCATGTGTTGTAATTAGAGCTACAAAAATAAGGATTTCTATGAAATGCGCTTGAGGTTTAAAGTTTAAAATTCAATTTGTGTTTTTGAGAAAGAAAAAAAGAAGCTAGACAATTTTATCTAGCTTCTTTTTATGAGTTTGAAAAATGAATTCTCTAAAAACCAAATAGGAAAAAACTTAAAATTGTAAAACCAATTAAAATGATAGGACCCAAAAGACCAATGAAAATTCCTCCAGGAATAAACTCTTTTTGGCCTACAATTCCCAAACTAAAAGCTACTGCATTGGGTGGTGTTGAAACGGGAAGTAATAATGCACAAGAGGCTGTCAATCCAATAATTACTGGTAAAAAAGCCACGTTTGCACCAGGAATTAAACTTACCAACGAAATTCCAACAGGAACCAAAATTGTGGTTGCAGCAGTATTGCTCATAAAGTTGGATAATAGTACAGAAACATATCCAAAAAGCACAATTAAAATATAATAGTTCAATTCAAAATTTTGAATACTTTGTACAAAATACTCTGCAATTCCTTGCTCTTTAATCGCCAAACCAAGAGATAAACCTCCTGCAACCAACATCAAAGTATCCCAAGGTAATTTTCTAACATCTTCAGAATCAACAATTCCAAGCATTGTTAGCAATACAATTGGCAAACCAGAAACGACTGCTACAGGAATTCCTGTCCATTGAGAAGTTAGCCACAATGTTAACGTTGCTATTAAAACTAATAAAACAATATTTTTTTTGATTTTGTCTTCACTCGTAGGTTTTTCGGTTTCAGCATTCAGAAAATCTAACGAAATATGTTGGGTTTTTAATTGATAACGACGTTCTAATAATTTAAAAAATAAGAAGACCAATAAAAATGCGGCAGGAACTCCAATAATCATCCATTCAATAAATGAAATTTGAACTCCAATACCTTCAAGAGCACCTACTGCAATTGCGTTTGGAGCAGAACCAATAATAGTTCCCATTCCGCCTAAAGAAGCAGCTGCAGGAACTCCAATAACTAAAGCACGTGATAAAGAGGATTCTTTTCCTAATGTAAAAATAAGTGGCGCAATGGAAGCTAAAATCATAGAGGTTGTTGCAGTATTACTCATTAACATCGATAAAATTGCTGTTACCATCATGATTCCTAACAAAATATTTTTGGAATCGTTGCCTAATTTTGGGAGAATGTATTTTAATAAAGATTCATCCAATTTTGTTTTTTTCATACTTTCTGCGAGAAAAAATCCACCCAAAAAAAGCCAAATTACGCCATCAGACCAAGTTTGCACGTACTGAGTTACATCAATTTCTGGATTTCGTCCCATCGAAAAAACTAAAAATCCAATGATTAAAATTCCGACTGCAAATGGTGGAATTGCTTCTGTAATCCACAAGCCTATGGAAACAAAAAGTAAAAACATGGTATAATCTTGAGTGGCTGTAAATGCGTCATCACGCAATACATATACCAAGAAAAATGAGATTAGAAGTGTGGCTAAAAAGAAAATAATTTTAGTTTGTCTTTCTATTTTTTTTGTAAATTTTGAAAGAGAATAGGTTCTAGAATCTGACATGGTTACTTGATTTTAAAGATAGTAGCAATTTATTTTTTTGATTTTCTTAGGTCGAAATTATGAAAAACCATTAACATAGCAGTATTTGCCATGATTTTATTTCCACTGACAGGAGGATTTTTAATCATATTGATATAACCTATTTGTATTTTCATAGTATCGAATTTATACCCAATTCCTAAAGTAAATCGGTTTTGATTGAGGCGAAAACCATTGGTGATGTTTTTTCCGCTATCAAATAAAATTTCATTAAAACTGTAAGCATACCACTCAGTATTTTTTTCGATATTCTTTGAAATTGGATAAGAAGCCATCAAAAAATAACGCCAACGCCAGTTAAATTCAAATTCGTCTAGTAAAACATTCTTTTCAATGCGTTGTTTAAAACGTGCATCATACCGAAAACGATTGGTAATTGTAAATTTATGCAGCTTGAAACT
>JANQTK010000190.1 GCA_030731695.1 Polaribacter sp. | reverse complement strand
GATTTGTATAGCAAAGGCTGTAATAATTTGATTAAAAATAATCAAGCAGTATTGCTTACCTCAAGTAATGATATTGTAAAAATGCTCAATTGGGATGTCATTTCAACACCCCAAAAAGCCATTCAGCAAGAACTTTTCATCACTTTAACAGACCAAGAACAAACCATTTACAACCATTTAAAAGCACAAGGAAAACAAATGTTAGATCAAATTTCGTTGGATTGTAACATTCCTATGTATCAATTATCATCGGTTTTATTGCAAATGGAACTCAAAGGAATTACAAAACCTTTGCCAGGAAAGATGTTTGAACTTGCATAATAATCCTTATTTTTGAACCAATTCAAAAAATCAATCATGTCTTCTGACGAAAAATTAATATCCAAAAAAAAACCAACATTTCCTGTCAGTACTTTGTTAAATGACTATTTAACAGAACACAATAGGAGTATCAAAATCCCTATTTTTTACGATGACTTGTTGCGTTTTCATGGTTGTGTGGTTGTGTATGATAAAAATGATGATGACACACTTTGGGTACGAACTTATTTTTCTGAATTTGAAAGAGAGGAAATTGATTTGTGTTTGAAAAAAATATACACACTGCTTCATTCTGATGGAAATGAAGACACCATTCCTTTTTTAAATGTTGATGCCATTGACTATTGCACTTTCGGGAATTCAAAACCATTCAGAATTAAAATCAGAAATATTTTAAATGACAATTACACCTATTTTTATGTAAAAAAAGCGGATGCTTCTCGTGTTTATGGATTGGAATTAGAGCATATTTTATCTCCTCACAGCATCAATTTTTTAATTTATAAAGACACGTTGATTGAAGAGCACATTGCAGGAATAGCTGGTGATGTTTTTATCAGAGATTTTTTACCAAAGTGTTCTGAATCTGAAAAGTCGCAAATTGCCAAAGAGTTTGTGAAGTTTAAAGAGCGTTGTTTAGTGCGTTTATTGGGCGACATGCGTTCTTACAATTATGTAATTGCGCCAATTCATGATTTTGACCAAATTGTATATAAAATAAGGGCAATTGATTTTGATCAACAGTCTTTTGAAGGAAACTTAAAAGTGTATGACTTACAGTTTATGAGGGAAAATCGGAAGATGATTGAAATGATTGATGAGAAATTAAAAACAAGTTCCATCATACAATACAAAATTGAAGAACGCTCTTTTATGGCAAAACGAATGATTATGTATCCCAGCAGGATAGATAGTTTGTTGAATTGTATGAAAAATGATGTCATTTCATATCCAGAAAATATAAAAAATCTCAAAAAGCAAGTAGAGGATTATACCAAAGATATAAATTTTAGAGACTGCGAAAATATGGGTGATATTTTAGAAAGTATCCTAGCTTTTGTAAAACGAAATTATTTAGACATTAGTAATAAAGAATTGTTTTAAGAAGCTGCCTTAAAAGTAAAAATTCACCAAAACGCGCAATTACTATCCCTATTTTGAACAATACGTCCCCTTTGCATTAATGAAATAAATTTATATTTGCTTGTTAAAATATTTATTTAATGATTTTTAATCAAAAATGTAGATATTGCAGGCAATCAATAAATAATCAATCAACCAAACTAAACTAATTATTATTCTATGACAGCAAGTTTTGAATTTTTAGATTACGCCATTTTTATAGCCTACGCTGTATTAATTTTAGGCGTAGGCTTATGGGTTTCTAGAGACAAAAAAGGACATCAAAAAAACGCAGAAGATTATTTCTTGGCAAGCAAATCCTTGCCATGGTGGGCGATTGGAGCCTCGTTAATTGCCGCAAATATTTCAGCAGAACAGTTTATTGGAATGTCAGGCTCAGGATTTGCCTCAGGTTTGGCAATAGCCTCGTATGAATGGATGGCAGCAATAACCTTAATCATTGTAGGAAAATATTTCTTACCAATTTTCATTGAAAAAGGCTTGTACACCATCCCTGAATTTGTGGAGAAAAGATATTCTACCAATTTAAAAACCATCTTAGCCGTATTTTGGATTGCCTTATACGTTTTTGTCAATTTAACTACTGTTTTATACTTAGGATCTTTGGCATTAGAAACCATTATGGGAATACCAATGATGTATGGAGTATTTGGTTTAGCACTTTTTGCAGCAGCCTATTCATTATATGGCGGACTTTCCGCAGTGGCTTGGACAGATGTAATTCAAGTAGTATTTTTAGTTGTAGGAGGTTTGGTAACCACCTATTTAGCGTTGAATACCGTTTCAGACGGACAAGGAATGTTCGCAGGATTATCAACTATTTACGAAGCAGTTCCTGAACGATTTGCAATGATTTTAGACGAAACAAATCCTGAGTATAAAAACTTACCCGGAATTGCAGTATTGGTAGGAGGAATGTGGGTTGCGAACTTGTATTATTGGGGTTTTAATCAATACATCATACAAAGAACCTTGGCAGCAAAATCATTGAAAGAAGCCCAAAAAGGAATTTTATTTGCAGCAGGATTAAAATTGGTAATTCCATTAATCGTGGTAATTCCTGGAATTGCAGCCTATGTAATGGTGAACGACCCTGCAATCATGGCACGTTTAGGAGCAGCAGGATTGGAAAACTTACCAACAGCAGCACAAGCAGACAAAGCATACCCTTGGTTACTACAATTTTTACCAACAGGATTAAAAGGAGTGGCATTTGCAGCTTTAGCAGCAGCCATTGTATCGTCTTTGGCTTCGATGTTAAACTCAACATCCACCATTTTTACGATGGATATTTACAAACAATACATCAACAAAAACGCTTCAGATAAAGCCACTGTAAACATGGGAAGAATTTCGGCATTTGTTGCCTTGATTATTGCGTGTATTATGGCGCCATTATTAGGGAATTTAGACCAAGCATTCCAATTCATTCAAGAATATACAGGCGTGGTAAGTCCGGGAATCTTAGCTGTATTTTTATTAGGCTTGTTCTGGAAAAAAACTACGAACAAAGGAGCCATTATTGGAGCCTTAGTATCGATTCCAATTGCGATGTACTTTAAAGTAGCCCCCAAAGGATGGTCAACAAGTGCACTGTTTTTAGATGTTCCGTTTATGGATCAAATGGGCTATACCTTATTGTTGACGATGCTAGTAATAGGTTTGGTAAGTTACTTTCAACACAAAGGAGCAGATGACAAAAAAGGAATTGACATCACCAAAGAATTGTTCAAAACAAGTCCGTTGTTTAATATTGGCTCGTTTGCAATCATTCTTATTTTGGTGGCATTGTATTCAGTTTTCTGGAATTAATAATTCCGTTTTATAAACTAAAAAAAAACACGTTGTTTGATAAAAGCAACGTGTTTTTTGTTTTTTTGGACACGAATTTCACGGATTATCACGGATATGTTTTGGAGAAATATTTTTAAAGAATTAAATTCGAGTAATTAGTGGAATTAGTGTCTGATTTTAAACGAATAAATTTTCAAAAATCATTTTTTCTTCAACTTTTCAATCAACTTTAAAAGTGCTTCTCTATTTTTTGCTTCGTGGTAAAATTTGGGTAATTTTTCTAACAAGGTAAAATGCGATCGATCTTTGTGTTCGCGCAATTTAGCACCAATATATTGTTCTAAATACAACAAATGAGCCTCATTATAGGCAAAAAAAGAATCGTTTTTAAATGCTGCTGCATACCAAAGATCCGCATCAAAATAACTATTTGCCGATGTTTGATAGTGGGCTGCAAATCCTAAATGGGTTAAAAGTGTCGATTTTGATTCATAAAAACCACAGTGACTGCAAACCAGTTTGGCTTTTTTATCTTCAAAATTGACAGTTGCTTGTGCTTTCTTTTCACACTTTGGGCATACCACAGCTACTGCTTCTTGGAAATCTGTAAGGCGTAAGTTTTGGTCTTGAAAACGGTTTTGCATAAATATATTTTTTTTGAAAATACGAAAATCACCTTGTT
>JANQTK010000189.1:2476-3954 GCA_030731695.1 Polaribacter sp. | reverse complement strand
GCCAAGTAGTAAAAATGGATTTAGCTTCTGGGGTATTTCCAAAAACTTCTTTCCAGGTGCCCTCAGCTTTGAAATTTGTTTTTGACCATGTATTTTTTACATAGTTATCTAAACTATTTTTATTTTTTTGAAGATAAGAAAGCAATTCTTTAGGAACTTTTTGTTCAAAAAGTCTCAGTGAAATTTCATTGTAATCAATATCTTGAAACATGCCAACTTCATTTTGAGGTTGCATCAAAATAACAGTTTGGTTGGTATCAACTTCTTTGATATGTTTCATTAAAACGGCAAATGCTTTTGCATCTGCTATTTTAGTAGCTTCACAAAAAGGAGATAAGGTTTCAATTTCCAATCCATCCTTAGTTTTTACTCTGAAAAATCGTTTGGTATCTTTTTTCACCCACATTGGGGCATAACTTGATTCTCCATTTTTCCAACTGGCAAACCAAAGTAAACACACTTTTAAATCATTTTTCTTAGCATTTTCTAGGATTGCATCCACTAAAGTGAAATCATATTCGCCCTCTTTTGGTTCGAACTGTTCCCATGCTAGGGTGACAAAAACCGAATTGAGATTCATTTTTTGTAACTTCGGAAACAATGGTTTCATAAATTCCACTGTTGATGCAGAAGAATTGTGAATTTCGCCAGCAATCATCAAAAATGGTTCGTTATTGACCATTAATCGCGTGGCTTTTCCAACCTTTTTTAAATGTGGAATGTTATTTTGTGAATAGGAATTTAAAGATAAAATTAGAACAAGAATAAGAATTTTTAATGTTTTCATATGTGTAAATTTTTATTTTAGCGGTTACATATGCAATCGCATTTTTTATGGGTTTTTGCTTAGGCAAATTTTTATTAAATGACGATTTCATAAGTTTTTAATAAAATGTATGAGTATTGATTTTTTTAAAAAAGTAAAGCTCATTTGTATGATGAGCTTTACCTAATGTGATGCAATCAAAAATGGGTTTTTAATTAAAAATCACTTTATAATTTCCAGTACCCTCTTTCGAAATGATTTTTACAAAATAAAGTCCTTTTTTAGAAATACTATTTTGAGAAACTTTACCATTGATGGTTTCTTTTAAAATTTGAGCACCTTTCAAATCAAATACATAGATAGTGGCATTTTGCAACTCGTTTGTAAATTGAATACGTCCGTCTTGTGAGATAAAAGCACGATTTGTTAGTGTATCAAATGTATTTATACTTAAAACAGTTTCTGAAGCAATATAAATATTGTCATAATAAATTGATTTTGCATTTCCAGCTGCAGGATACAACTGAATTTTAGTAATATTTTGACCTGCATAAGTTGATAAATCTAAGTTAACTTCATTCCATCCAGTGGCAGCATTTGCGTGGTGAGCAGGATCTGATCCGCTAATTTGCACAAAACTTCCAGAAGTACTCAAATCCATCCTCAACTGCCAGTTTGCAGCCCCATTAGGATTGTAAAAAGAGATGAAAAA
>JANQTK010000189.1:0-2376 GCA_030731695.1 Polaribacter sp. | reverse complement strand
TTTATCTCCCGCTTTTACAGTATATCCTGAAGGGAAAAACTGTGTTTCTTGCCAACCTGAATCACCCGTATTTTGAAGTACCATACTACTAGTATTTATGGCATCAGACTTTGGATTTGCAACATCCGAAACACCATTATGCCAAATTGTTCCATTGGCAACAGCTTCTTGGTAAAAGTAAGTTTGAGTATTGGATCCACCACCATTTCCCGAATTCGTTGAACCAATATACACATTGTCGTAATAAATCGATTTTGCATCACCTGCAACTGGATACAATTGAACTTTAGATATATTTTGGCCTTCATAAGCTGATAAATCCAAACTTACTTCTGTCCAACCTGTTGCCGCATTTGCATCATGAGCAGGATCAGAGCCACTAATTTGCACAAAACTTCCTGAAGTACTTAAATCCATTCTCAATTGCCAATTTGCAGCACCATTAGGATTGTAAAAAGAGATGAAAAATTTATCTCCCGCTTTTACAGTATATCCTGAAGGGAAAAACTGTGTTTCTTGCCAAGAAGCAGTACCATTATTTTGAAGTACAATGCTACTTGAGTTCACTGAATCTGATTTAGGATTCGCAACTTCAGCAGCACCATTATGCCAAATAGTACCATTTTCAACAGCTTCTTGAAATAAATAAGTTTTAGTAACCGTATTATTTTCTGATCCTGAACCCACAAAAACATTGTCATAATAGATTGATTTTGCTTCGCCTGCTGTAGGATATAATTGAATTTTAGTGATATTTTCCCCAACATAGGTTGACAAGTCCAAGCTAACTTCTGTCCAACCTGTTGCAGCATTTGCATGATGTGCAGGATCAGAACCACTAATTTGCACAAAACTTCCTGAAGTACTTAAATCCATTCTCAACTGCCAGTTTGCAGCACCATTTGGATTGTAAAAAGAGATAAAAAATTTATCTCCAGCTTTCACAGTATATCCTGAAGGGAAAAACTGTGTTTCTTGCCAAGAAGCATTTCCATCATTTTGAAGTACAATACTACTTGAGTTCACTGCATCTGATTTTGGATTGGCTACTTCAGCTGCGCCATTATGCCAAATGGTTCCGTTTGCAACTGCATCCTCAAAAAAATGTGTTTGAGCAGAAAAAAGGTTTGTAAAGAAAACAATTTGGAAAATTGCAATCAATTTGAAAAAAGTAAGTGTTGTTTTCATAAAAATTAGATTTAATTAAGTGTTAGAATTGTAGTTATTGATAGTTAATATTTGATTTTAATCAAGTTGTCGAAGTGATACTTCATCAATATAAAGAGCGCCTGTTGTAGGTTGTAAAAATTTAAACTGAGTCCAAGCATTGTTGGCAAATCCTTCTGAATAAATTTGAGTCAAATCGCCTGTTTGAAAAGTGATGGTTTTAAAAGACCATTCTGTACTAATTTGTCTGATAGGACTATACCAAGCAAAATTTCGCCATGATTGTACTTCATTTTCGTTGGAAATTTCAGCAGCTGTAATTTGTGTAAAGTCGTTGCTTTTTACGTAAAAGCTAAATTCATAGGTTTTATTACTTTCCAAAACACCATTATATCGTTGATTCAATGAGTTTCCTTTCGTATATAATTGAGCTTCTACATTGGCTTTGTTGATGGTGATTTTTGCAAAACCATTGGTACCAGTGGCACCTTCACCCAAAGTATTTTCTAGTGAAAAAACCATGGCGTCACTTCCGTCAGAAATCCAATATTTCCAAGCTTCCAAAGCTTTTGTTTGGTCTTCAAACCCGAAAATGTCTCTTCTGTACAATTCATTTCCAACCTGAATTACAAATTCTTTTGTCTCTGTAAAATCATCTAAAAAGGTAACTTCAACTTTGCAGGTTACAGGGCCTTCTTTGTCAAAAACCACACTGACAACTTCATCAGTTGAGGATTCTGGATTTCCTCCTGGAAATGTCCAAATTCTTGATTTTACGCCTGTTGAATAATCTGTAAAAGTTAGTGTTCCGCCAACGTCAACTTTACTTGCGCTAACATCTGGATCAAATAATAATTCTTTTGTAATTTCATCTTCTTTACAATTAAAGAACAGGAAGCACACACTAAAAATGATAAGGAATGATTTTTTGCTCATATTTTTTAGATTTAAATTTTATTAAAATGATTGTATTAATTTTTCTAAACTTGTTTTTACACTTGCATCTTTTGTGTACAGATTTGAAATAATCTTAGTTTGATGCATGTCAATTGCCAATGCAATTGGTCCAATATTGATATCAAAAGTTGTCCAATTAGGAATGGGAACACCCACATTATTGGGGATGCTTTTTAATCGTACATTGTCTGGCAATCCTAATAAGGGATGATAATATCCCAATTTTATATATTCTTTTATAGCTGATATTGA
>JANQTK010000188.1 GCA_030731695.1 Polaribacter sp. | reverse complement strand
CAGAATTGGCTATATAGGGCAAGTATTTGAAGGTAGATTTGACAATGAAAAATGGATACCCACTAGGTTGCTAAATGGTGATGAAACCTATCATAATTCAAGAGTTCGTGTTTTTGGCCGTACTTTTCAAACATCCAAAGAAATTGAAGAAGTATCAAAAAAAGAAGGAGAACCTGATGCGTATTCACCAGCAAACAAACAAGTAATTACTACCCCAGGAATTTATAAAGTAACCGTATATAAGAGGTAATTACATTATAAGTTGTTTTTTTTAATTGACCTAAATGTTGGTTTTAATTTTGAAAAATTAACTCTTTTTAGGAAATTTTATAAATAATTATCTAAAACTCAACATACAATTAACTTGTATTTTGAGTTTTTTTTAATTGAATACATTATCAAGATTCTAAAAATATTGAAATTTATAAAATCAATTAAAAATCAATATATTTGAGAGGGTCTATTTGATATACAAATAGTTTTAATCAACTAGTATCCATAAAATCAACTAACTAATCAATAATTTAATATGAAAAATTCAAACAAAAAAGCACATCAAATCACGTTAATCCTACTCATTTCTTTAATGACTTTCGCATTTCAAAGTTGTGAGCCTAAACAAAAAGAAGAAAATAAAGAGGTAATTGTCGATAAAGAAAAACCTGAATATTTTTTACTTAGACCAGAAGTAGAAAAAGCCTATGGATATTCGCATGCTGTAAAAATTGGAAACGATATTAAAATTTCGGGAGCTGTTAGTATGGACGATCAAGGAAACCCAATTGCAATAGGCGATTTTGCACAACAAATGAAAAATTGTTATGCTGATTTAGATAAAATACTAAAACATTATGGTTGTACTTTTGATGATGTTATTGTTGAGAATGTTTTTACAACCAATATGCCATTGTTTCTTGAAAACGCAACTTACCGAAATGAAATTTACACAAAACAATTCCCAACAGGATCTTGGCTAGGTGTCAAAGAATTGGCACTTCCAGAATTTATGATTGAAATTGAATTGGAAGTTTATAAAGCTGAATAAAAAGGCGTTGTTCATTTTCATTTTCCGATTTTAATTGAAAAGCGTACATTTTAAAACGTTATTATAAACGGTTATCAAATTAAAATGAAGTAGAAATAGTGAAAAAACTAATATAAAATATTGATAATCTGAATTTTAAAAAATATCTTACGTTAAAATAAAAAAACCTAAATGAAACAACTAACATCACTAACCATCATGATATTTCAAATAGTAACTTTCTCTGGATTTTCGCAATTAAAAACCAACATCGAATTAAAAGACAATTGGTACTATTTAAATGGCGAAAAGTTCTTTATCAAAGCCCTTGGTTATGAAATTGGTGCGCGTCCTGGGCAACATCCTTATGAGGGTAAAAGAGCTGATGATCTTGATTTGTTGGCTTTTGATTTAGAAAACATTAAAAATGGCGGCTACAATACCATTCGTACTTGGAGTCATTTTTCTGAGGCGCAACTCAAATTGGTTCAAAAATCAGGTTTAAAATTAATCATGGGTTTAGAGGTAAATCCTGAAGAAGATTATGGAAATCCTAAATTTATCAATGACCGTAAAAACTATGTGAAACAAGTACTCAGTTATGCAAAAAAGTACGACTGCATTATTACCTATTTGGTGATTAACGAACCACAAACCGACCACATTCATACAGTTACAGGCAAGGCTTTTGTTGATTTAATGAAAACGTTGATTGATGTAATTCATACAGAACATCCTGGAATTCCAGTAACGCTTTCTGCAAATGCGATGATTAGCGATTATATGGATGAAAGTTTTTTTGATGTATATGCTTACAATTGTTACAATCACAATGAGGGACAAACTGCCACTATGGGTTTTAAAGATTATATTAAAGGATTGAACGAATTGAACGGATTAAACAAACCATTTATCACCACTGAATTCGGTTATTCTGTATCTCCTTCTGGCGGAAAAGGCATGTATGGCTCCAATACTTTACAACAACAAAATGAAGGACTTATCTCCAATTACAGAGACCTGATTGATGCAGGTGCTGTGGGTATGTGTCCGTTTTATTATGCTGATGGATGGTGGAAAGGTGGTAACAAAAATGACCATGCCTTAAACCAACCTGAAGAATGGTTTGGATTTTGGGGATACAGTGATTTGAATGACAAATATGGTTCACCACGTCCTGTTTGGTTTGCGATGCGCGATTATATGAAAGGATTGATTATTAGTCCGAAAAACAATTCAATGCACACATCTACCACGATTCCTTTGGAACTTTATAATAATTCAGATGTCAAAAAAGTGGTGGTAAAATATCGTGATAACATAATCTACACTAAAAACATTCAAAAAGAAGGCTATTTTTCGGATCAACTAAGCATCAATCCAACAGGAATTGAAGATATGGAATTGTCTTTTGAGTTTTTTGATGAAAAAAATCAAGTGATTAAAAATGAATCCATTCAAATTTTGGCATCCAAAAAAGCTTTTGAGTTACCAAAATTGACGATTGAAGTAACGCCTGATTCCGATTTAAACGGGGGTAAAATTGCAAGCATCAAAACCAAGATCGAAACCAATGAAAATTTCACTTTGGTGGGTGATTTAAAAGTAAGTTACAACACCCACTTGGGATGGGAAATTGGGCCAGAAGTAGTTGTATCCATTGAAAATCAGTCAGATAAAAAAGTGATCACTTCCGAAAACTTCTTTACCATTCCTAAAAATTGTTGGGTGGTCAATGCCTCAGCAGGAATTTCAGTGAAATATGGAAAATTTGTTTTTAAAATTCACGACCAAAAAATCATTTACAGAGGTAATTGGGCAAAAGAAGTGGGCAGAAAATAAGGTCTAGTAGATGTTAATAAACAACCATTTTAAACATACCATGTGTCATTTTAAAAGCATCCTACTATTGTTTTTACTCTTTCTCGTAAAAGGAATCAATGCTCAAAATAGTGTAGAAAATTTTGAAGGTACTAGTACTCTAAATAATTGGTTGTCTATTGATTGTGTGGTAAAACCCAGTGTGGAAAACCCAGTCCCTCAAGGAATCAATACCTCTGCACGAGTTTTAGAATATTATGATTATGGTGGACTTTGGGGCAATATTTATTTTGATACCAATCAAAACTTACATTTAGCAGCGCATCCTGAATTTTCATTTAAAATTTATGTCCCTTCATCTAGTATCACTGGCAATCAAGAGAATCAAGTGACTTTAAAACTACAAAACTCAAAAACAATTCGCCCTTGGCAAACCCAGACGTTAATTTCAAAACCGATCTTGTTGGATCAATGGCAAGTAGTTACTTTTAATTTTAGTACAGACACTTATGAAAATTTTGATGCACACTCCCCTGATCCCATTGAAAGAAGAGATTTTGATCGAGTTTTACTGCAAGTCAATGGCGAAAATAATTCGGATTTAGTAGTCGCTTATTTTGATGATTTTTATTTTGAAAACAATACTCCTTTACCTCCACCAACTGTGTACGATCAACTTATTTGGTCGGACGAATTTAACACTGATGGCGCTGTCAACAGCAACAAATGGTTTCATCAAACGATATTTCCTCTGGGAAATAGTTGGTTTAGTGGGGAAATTCAACATTACACCAACAGAACTTCCAATAGCTATGTTAAAAATGGCGTTCTAAAAGTCGTTGCCAAAAAGGAACCGTTTACAGATCAAGGCACTACCAAGCAATATACTTCTGCCAGACTCAATTCTAAATTTGCCTTTACTTATGGGCGAGTAGAATTTAGAGCAAAATTACCTACTGGAATTGGCACGTGGCCTGCGATTTGGATGCTTGGTAAAAATATCAATGAAAAAGGTGCTTATTGGCAAACACAAGGATTTGGCACATTGACATGGCCAAACTGCGGAGAAATGGATATCATGGAACATTGGGGCACTGAGCAAAATAAGGTTATTAGCGCTGTTCACACACCTTCCAC
>JANQTK010000187.1 GCA_030731695.1 Polaribacter sp. | reverse complement strand
TTTTCACCACCAGAAAATCCTTCGTTTAAAGAACGTGACAAAAATTTACGATCAATTTCTAACAATTCAGATTTTTCACGGATTTTTTGCAACATATCTTTGGCAGGCATGTCTTCTTGACCTCTAGCTTTCCTTGTTTCGTTGATAGCGGTTTTTATAAAATTTGTTACAGAAACACCTGGAATTTCTACAGGATATTGAAACGATAAAAACACGCCAGCATGTGCTCTTTCTTCAGGAGCCAATTCGCTGATGTCCTCACCATTCAATTCTATAATTCCTTCAGTAACTTCATAATCTTCTTTACCAGCAATGATGTTTGCCAAGGTACTTTTTCCAGCACCATTTGGACCCATAATCGCGTGAACTTCACCAGCTTTTACATGGATATTTAATCCTTTTAAGATTGATTTTCCGTTAATTTCAGCGTGTAAATTGTTAATTTTTAACATGATTGCAATATCTTATTTGTTTAATAATTTTCCTAATTTTTCAAAATCCTTAGGCGAATGTTGAATGATTACTTCTGCGTTTTTTTCTTTCGCAAAAGCTTCAAAAATAGCCATACTTTCCAATGTTTTTTTTACGTCATAATTGAATGATGGCACCCCTTTATTTGCTCTATTTTCCTCAAAATGATACAAATCTCCCGTTAATAAAACCGGTTTTTCTAAACCAGACACTTCAACATATAAAGATTGATGACCTACTGTATGACCAGGTGTGTATTTGATAATCACAGTTCCATCACCAAAAACATCATAATCACCATTGATTTTTTTAACATTTGTTAATGCTGAAACTGATGTATCTTTTTGAGCTAAAGAATCTCCCAAAACCGAATTGTATTCATTTTCTTGTACAATCCAAGTGGCTTTTTTCATATAATTTGCATGACCTGTGTGATCAAAATGTGAGTGAGACATGGCAAAATAGTTGAAATCTTCCACTTTAAATCCAATTGATTTTAATTGATTTACCAACGAATCAGGACGTTGAATTCTGTAAACTCCACTTGGTTCATCATAAGGTTCTGGCATAACTAGTTGTTCTGGTAAACCTGCATCCCACATTAAATTTCCTTTTGGATGAGAAATTACATAATACGCATCTGTAAATTGTTTGCTTTGTCCAGTATATGTTGTGTCTTGTGAAAACACTTCTAATTTTTTTACCAAAATTGAACCCCCAACCAATTGATAGATTTTTACTTCTGGTTTAGCTGTTTCTTCAGCTTTTTTTTCTGAATTTTTACAGCTAACAATGCTAATTGTTAATAAGAAAAATAATATTTTTTTCATTTTACGTGATTATTTTTAGTTTACCCTACAGAACCCTCTAAAGAAATTTCTAATAATTTTTGAGCTTCAACAGCAAATTCCATTGGTAATTTGTTCAATACTTCTTTGCTAAATCCGTTTACAATTAATGCAATGGCTTTTTCAGTGTCAATGCCACGTTGATTGCAATAAAATAATTGCTCTTCACCAATTTTACTAGTAGTTGCTTCGTGTTCAACTTGTGCTGTATTGTTTTTTACTTCAATGTACGGAAACGTGTGTGCACCACATTCATTTCCCATTAATAAAGAATCACATTGAGAGAAATTTCGGGCATTTTCGGCTCTAGCATTTATTTGCACCAAACCACGATAACTATTTTGAGATTTTCCTGCAGAAATTCCTTTAGAGATAATGGTAGATTTTGTGTTTTTTCCTAAATGAATCATTTTTGTGCCAGTATCTGCTTGCTGAAAATGATTGGTTACTGCAATCGAATAAAATTCGCCTACAGAATTATTTCCTTTTAAAATACAACTTGGATATTTCCAGGTAATTGCAGAACCCGTTTCTACTTGAGTCCATGAGATTTTTGCATTTGTTTCGCACAAACCTCTTTTGGTTACAAAATTAAAAACCCCACCTTTTCCATTGGCATCACCAGGAAACCAGTTTTGTACGGTTGAATATTTAATTTCTGCATCATCCAAAGCAATCAACTCAACAACAGCCGCATGCAACTGATTTTCATCTCTTTGAGGAGCTGTACAACCTTCTAAATAGGACACATAACTTCCTTTGTCAGCAATGACTAAAGTTCTTTCAAACTGTCCTGTTCCTCCTTCATTGATTCTAAAATAGGTTGATAATTCCATGGGACATTTTACTCCTTTTGGGATATAGCAAAAAGATCCATCGGAAAAAACAGCTGAGTTTAATGCTGCGTAAAAATTATCTGTTGTTGGAACAACAGAGCCCATATATTTTTTTATCAACTCAGGATATTCTTGAATCGCTTCGGAAATTGGCATAAAAATAATGCCCTTTTCTGCCAATGTTTTTTTGAACGTTGTTGCTACAGAAACAGAGTCCATTACAATATCTACAGCTACGTTAGCCAAACGTTTTTGCTCTGCTAAAGAGATTCCTAATTTTTCGAAAGTTGCCAACATATCAGGATCAACTTCATCTAAAGAATTTAGTGTTGGTTTCTTTTTTGGAGCAGAATAATACGCAATTTCTTGAAAGTTAGGTTTTTGATAATTGACATTTGCCCATTCTGGTTCTTTCATTTTTGTCCAACCACGATAAGCTTCTAATCGCCAATTCGTCATCCATTCAGGTTCGTTTTTCTTTTTAGAAATAGCACGAACCACATCTTCATTCAGTCCTTTTGCAAAGGTTTCACTTTCTATTTCAGTATAAAAACCATACTCGTATTGTTTGGTTTTTAGTTCTTCTTTTAAGTCTTCTTCAGTATATTTACTCATAATTTTTTAGTTTTACTCCTTCCCTTTGGGAAGGTTGGGATGGGCATTTATAGAGAAAAACTTTCTCCACAACCACAAGTTCTATTCGCATTTGGATTGTTAAAAACGAATCCTTTTCCGTTTAAACCTCCAGAATATTCCAAGGTGGTTCCTACTAAGTATAAAAAGCTTTTTTTATCAACAATGATTTTTACATTGTTTTCTTCAAAAACTTTATCGTTTTCTTGTTGTTGTTTGTCAAAGGTTAAATCGTATGACAACCCAGAACAACCTCCACTTTTTACCCCAACTCTTACAAAATCTTTAGCGGCATCAAAGCCATCTTCGGTCATTAGTTCAATGACTTTCTTTTTTGCTGTGTCTGAAACTTTTATCATAAACTTAAATAGATTAAATCTAAATTGAGTGCAAATATACCATAATTTCGATAAAAAAATTGTTAATAATTTATTATCAACAGTAATGAAACTATTGATTTTTCTTATGGATTTTTAAAAGCAGGATTGTTGATAAACTCAAAATCTGATAAACTAAGTAAGAAAGCTTTCAAATCGGCTTTGTCTTTTGCAGATAATTGTACCCCACCTTGTGCCACTTTTTTCATCAATGGATCAATGGTTGATGAGAATTGTAAGCCATTAGAATAATGATTGATCACTTCATCTAAAGTAGCAAATCGCCCATCATGCATGTAAGGTGCAGTGAAGGCTAAATTTCTGATGGATGGTGATTTGAATTTTCCATTATCTGCAGGATCACCCGTTTTTGTTCCTAAGCCCAAATCAGTAAAATTGCTATCTAAACCATTGTTATGAAATTTATTATCTGTCCAAAGTGGATTGTTGTTGCTTCCATGACAATGAAAACAATCGCCTTTTGCTTCATCCATAAATACGTTAAATCCATTTTGTTCTTCAGGAGTTAAAGAGGTTTCGCCTCTTAAAAATTGATCAAATTTTGAGTTTCCAGAAATGATGGTTCGCTCAAATTGTGCAATGGCTTTTGTCACCAAAATAGAATCAATCACAGTTGTTCCAAAAGCGTTTCTAAATAAAGTTGGATATTCAGGATGATTTTGCAATTTTTGAGCAACATTTTTCCAAGAAGCATGCATTTCAATAGGATTTCTAACAGGCTCAAAAGCTTGGTTTTCTAAGCTAAATTCGCTTCCATCCCAATTAAAAAGTTCGTCAAAATTCCAAGCTAAATTGAACAAAGGCATGGC
>JANQTK010000186.1 GCA_030731695.1 Polaribacter sp. | reverse complement strand
TGTAAATGTTTTACGAACAATACCTGCACTTACTTCATCAATAAATCAAACTGTAAACTCCATCAATGACAAATTGAATGAAGACACCGAAACTTTTATTTTACAAGCTACCACAAATTTAGATAATGTATCAAATACTTTTTTTCCATCAGGAGTAGGAACTCTCAAAGACAATGATTTCCCAAATTTATTTTCGCCAAATGGCGATGGAAAAAGCGATGTTTTTAAAATTTCGGGAATTGTAGATTCATACCCAAACTTTAAAATAAGTATCTACAATCGTCAAGGAAATGAAGTGTTTAAGTATAGCAATAATGGCAATACAAATCCTATTTGGTGGGATGGAACGTACAATGGAAAACCAGTTGCAACAGGCGTTTATTTTTACACGTTAGAGTATAATGATGGTGTTACAAAACCCAAAACTAATTTTATACAGTTAATTCGATAATGAAAAAGCAACGTCAAATATTCCGTTTAAACAGGTTTTTAAAACCTTGTTTTTGGTTGGTTGCATTTTTTAGTTGCATGCAATTTTATGCACAACAAGTGCCTCATTACACTCAGTATTTATACAATATGCAAATTATAAATCCTGCGTATGTGGGTACAAGAGCAGAGTTGAGCATGTCATTATTGTCTCGTGAACAATGGGTTGGCATTGAAGGCGCTCCAAAAACACGCACTTTTTCCATCAATGGTAGATTGAGAAGAGGTTTAGGAATTGGAACTACTTTTGTAAATGATAACATTGGTTTATCACAAACAAACAATGTAAATGTTGATGTTTCTTACACGTTAATCACTTCACAATACAGCAGATTATCTTTCGGATTAAAAGGCGGAATGACTTTTTTCACGAACAATTTGGCTGACGGAATTACACCTGATAGTGACATATATGAAACAACTTCTGGTAATTTTCCAAACGTTGGTTTTGGCGCATTTTTTTATAATCAAAAAATGTATGTGGGATTATCAATTCCGCATTTGTTAGAAACTCCTCAATTTTACATCAACGATTCTTTTAATCAAGCTAGATTGTCAGAAAATCCGAGTGTTTTTTTAACTTCTGGTACTTTGTTTGATCTTACAGAAGATATCAAATTGAAACCATCAACAATGATTCGTTACACAAAAAATTTGCCTGTATCTGTTGATGTAAATTTTAATTTGTTTTATAAAAATCTTTTTGAAGCGGGTGTTTCTTATCGCCATCAAAGTACGGTAAGTGCTTTATTTGCAGTGATATTAAATAAAAAATTCAGAGTGGGTTATGCCTATGATCACAAATTTGATTTTGCTGGTGGTAATTTTGCTACTCACGAAATCATCCTTCATTTAGATATCAATCTACAAAGAAATACACATTGGTTATTGAGTAATGAATGTTATTTTTAAAGTTTAAACTATTTTTTGGATATAACTAATTATTCATAAATTAAATTTTTAACCACATAGAATACACAAAGCACCAAATCAATTTTTGAAAGTCGCTGCGCTTTATTTTAGAATATCATAGCTATGTGAATCCTTAGAATTGGACTATTTATTTCTTTTTCTATGATTTCTATGTGGTTAAAAAGTAATCTTGTACTAAATGAAAAAGAGGAATTATTTGAATATTACAATAAATATGTAGAAGATATTTGTTGTTTTACCTCATTAAAAATAAGATAGATTTCCCCAGCAATTTGTCTATTTATTTCCATATAAGTTTCTTCTTGCAACAAGGTTCCATCACTTCGTTTTGGATCTTCAAAAGGCAACTGAAAACGATAACTTGCATCAGAAATAAAAGCGCAATTTGCAGCTGTATTTGAACAAGTGGCAATTGCTATGAAATTGAAAGGATTTTCAGGATTGTCAACCAATTTAGAATAGCCAATAATGGATTTTTTTGTACCCTCAAATGAAATTTCATATTTCGGATTTTGATGCGAAAAATCAGATAATTGAAAATAAAATCCTGCTTTTTGCAATGTTTTTATAGTGCTTCTGTTAAAACAAGTAACTTCATTTCCGCCAGAAAATGAATAGATGTTTAACTTAAAATAAGTTGCCGCAAAGAAACTCCAAACTTGTGCTAACTGACTTCTTCTGGAGTTATGAGTGCATATAAAAGTAAGGTTTACGACGTTATTTTTTGCATACTCATTGGCGATGGTTTCCGCAATTTTCAGCAAATAATTTTTTCTATCTTCAGTAATCAAAATCTTTTTTGAAGCTTTTTCAAAGAAGTTTTTGGTAGAAATAGATGAAGTCTTTAACATCTTAGTATTTTTGCAGTAAAAATAAATCATTTCGATTTCGGTTGAAATTAAGGAATAGTTAACAATGCGTTTAGAAATTGGAAACAAAGTGGCAGTTTTGGATGATGTTTTAAAAGGAATCGTCACCAAAATTGATGGAAAAAATGTTGACATCAAAACTGATGACGGAATGATATTGACTTTTTTAGCCTCAGAATTGGTGAAAATTGAAAAAGATCAATACGAACTTTCTAAATTTTCAGACATCAATCATCAATTGTTGAAAGAAAAAATAGCTTCACAGCCTTCCAAAAAAAGTGCCTTTAAAAAGGAAAAAAGCGAAGTTATTTTTGAAGTTGATTTACACATCAATCAATTGGTGAATTCCACCAGAGGAATGGATAATTTTGACATGTTGAACTTACAATTAGATACTGCAAAACGAAAATTAGAATATGCGATTTCTAAACGAATTCCGAAAATTGTTTTTATTCATGGAGTAGGAGAAGGGGTTTTAAAATCGGAATTGGTGCGATTATTTCAAAAATATCCTGTTCGTTTTTATGATGCTTCCTATAAAAAATACGGGTTGGGAGCTACAGAAGTAATTGTTTTTCAAAATAGTTTTTAAAGAGGAAAGAACTAAGAAGAAAGAATAAAGAGTTTTAATTATTATTTGTGAAAATCTGTGAAATCTGTGGCAAAAAGTTTATTGATAAAAACCGTATTTTTGCATGATGAAAGCGATTTATTTAGACAATGCTGCCACTACAATCATTGATGCTGAGGTTTTATCAGTCATGAATGCAGCTGCGCTCGAAAACTTTGGGAATCCTTCTTCAACGCATCAATTTGGGCGTAAAGCAAAATCAGCTATTGAAACCGCAAGAAAAAATATAGCAAAACAGTTAAATGTTGCTGCAAGCGAAATTATTTTCACTTCAGGAGGCACAGAAGCTGACAATTTAATTCTACAAAACGCTGTTTTTAATTTGGGAGTTCAACGAATTATCACCTCAAAAATTGAACATCATGCAGTGTTGCATACCTGCGAATTTTTAGAAAATACTCACGGAATTCAGTTAGATTTTGTAAAATTAGATGGTTTAGGAAATGTTGATTTACAGCATTTAGAAACCCTTTTAGCAACTTCTGATAAAAAAACCTTGATCAGTTTGATGCTCATCAATAATGAAATTGGAAACCTACTTCCAACGCATGCTGTGTGTGAATTATCCAACAAATACCAAGCACTTTTTCATTCAGATGCTGTGCAAGCAGTTGGGCATTATTCCATTGATTTGCAACAAACTCCTATTGATTTTTTGGTAGCAAGTGCTCATAAATTTCATGGTCCAAAAGGCGTTGGTTTTGCCTATTTTAAAAAAGGATTTGGCATAATGCCACTTTTTTATGGAGGCAATCAAGAAAAAGGAGCAAGGTCTAGTACGGAAAACGTACATGGAATTTTAGGCATGGAAAAAGCCTTAGAAATTGCTTGTAACAATCTAGAAAATGATACTAGTAACATCAATACTATTAAAAAATATTTTATTGATGAATTGCAACATCATTTTAAAAATATTGCTTTTAATGGCACTTCATCAGACTTAGAAAAAAGTGCATACACTATTTTAAATGTTCGTTTTCCAGTTAAAAATGAGCTATTGTTATTCAGTTTAGATATGGCAGGAATTGCAGTTTCTGGAGGTTCTGCCTGTCAAAGTGGAAGCAATAAAGGATCGCATGTTTTGAAAGA
>JANQTK010000185.1 GCA_030731695.1 Polaribacter sp. | reverse complement strand
ATGATCAACTGCATTTCTGCTTGTTAAAATAATAGCTGTAAAGTTTTTTAAATCGATTTTTTGGGCACGAACATCTTTCACAGAAATGCCTTCTACGTGAATAAAAGGCCTGAAATCTACCTTTACTTTATGTTTTTCGGTAAGCTCAAAATACGGTGATGCATCGCCTTTTGGATCAGGTTGTGATACTAAAATCGTTTTCACTTTCATATGCGTCTATATTATCTTTAAAACATCAATTTAAACAGTATCAATAGCGGTGCTATTTCGAACGTGCAAATGTACAAAATAAAATAAAACAAGTGATTTATTATCAGGTTTTTGTTATTTAAAAAATGGAGAATAAAACTTATAAAAAATAAAAAACCTGCAATATAATAAATGACTGTTGACTGTAAATTTGCATATTCTTTTAATAAAATAAGAATGAAAAGATAGCATGAAATTGCAAAGAAATAGTTGGCTTTTGAAAGTACAAAATACACTAGTTGTTTTCGCAACATGAACAAATATATCAAGACATTTTCAATTATAATTTTTACTAAAAAATAAATAAAAACCATCCAAAAAACTCCTGTAAATTCATGAAAACTAAACGAATCTACACCATAATAAAACACTTTTATGTCAAAAAATAATAATGAAAATACTGAAACAGAAAAAAGTGTAAATAACATGTGAAAACCGCTAAAAACACTGTAGTTTTGATCGATTCTTCTTTCTAAAAAACTAAATTTAAAAAGTTTAGAAGCAACTTCTTTAAACCTGTCAACATCAATAATGCTTAATAGAAACAATGATAAAAACAAGAACAATAAAATCAGGGTCAACCAATCGTTTGATAAAGACATTCTTTCTATTGCTTGCAAGTGGATTTGTTTTAATGAATTTAAGACAAAATTAGTAATTAAATAATGTATATTTGTTCACTTTTCACATGAAAATTTATTTATGTCAGATGCCCTTGTAATCATTCCAACTTTCAACGAAAAAGAGAATATTGAAGCTATTATTAAAGCTGTTTTCAGTCAAAAAAAAGCGTTTGATATTTTGATTGTGGATGATAATTCTCCTGATGGAACTGCTGAAATTGTAAAAAATTTGATGAATGAATTTCAAAATAGACTATTTCTAGAAGTTCGTTTGAAGAAAAATGGTTTAGGAACTGCTTACATTCACGGATTTAAATGGGCAATTGCACGAAAATATGACTATATTATTGAGATGGATGCTGATTTTTCTCATGATCCAAAAGATTTAAATAGGCTATACAAAGCGTGTCATAAAGAAGGTGCTGATGTTTCTATTGGTTCAAGATATTCACAAGGTGTAAATGTGGTAAATTGGCCAATGAAACGCGTTTTATTATCTTATTTAGCCTCAAAATATGTGCGCTTTATTACAGGAATTCCAATTCATGATACCACAGCAGGATTTGTTTGTTGGAGAAGAAATGTGCTTGAAACTATGCAATTAAATAAAATAAAATTCATTGGATATGCCTTTCAAATAGAAATGAAATTCGTTGCTTGGAAACATCGTTTTTCTATTAAAGAAGTATCTGTTATTTTTACAGACCGTACTTTAGGAACATCAAAAATGAGTGGAAATATAGTTTATGAAGCCCTTTTTGGAGTATTAAAAATGCGATTAAGAGGATTGCCAAAATAAGAATTAAAAATGACTACAATTTTAATTAAAAATGCTACGATTGTTAACGAAAACAACACTTTTTTAGGTGATGTTTTAATTGAAAATGAACACATAAAACAAATTGCTCCAAACATTGAAAGCAATAAGAGCACTCAAATTATTGATGCTAAAGGAAGTTATTTAATCCCAGGCTTTATTGATGATCAAGTGCATTTTAGAGAACCAGGACTTACTCATAAAGCAACTATTGCTACCGAAAGCAGGGCTGCTGCAGCTGGAGGAATTACTACTTTTATTGAGCAACCAAACACTGTGCCTAATGCAACTACTCAAAAATTATTAGAAGATAAGTTTGAAATTGCATCCAAAACTTCGTTTGTAAATTACTCTTTTATGTTTGGTGGCACCAACGATAATTTAGAAGAATTATTAAAGACCGATCCAAAAAAAGTAGCTGGCATAAAGCTTTTCCTAGGCTCGTCTACAGGCAATATGTTAGTGGATGATGTCGCTGTTTTAGAAAAGATTTTTTCTTCTACAAAAATGATTATTTCTGTGCATTGTGAAGATGAAGCTACCATCAGAAAAAATACAGCTTTGTACACAGAGAAATTTGGAGAAAATATTCCTATAAAATACCATCCAATCATCAGAAGCGAAGAAGCTTGTTATATTTCATCATCAAAAGCCATAGAGTTGGCAAAAAAAACAGGTGCTCGTTTGCATATTTTTCATGTTTCAACGGAGAAAGAAACACATCTTTTTAGAAATGATATTCCGCTAGAAGAAAAGCAAATAACAGCCGAAGTTTGCATTCATCATTTATGGTTCAATGAAAATGATTATGACGAAAAAGGCACATTTATAAAATGGAATCCTGCTGTAAAAACTGAAAAAGACAGACAAGGTTTATGGAAAGCTTTGTTAGATGACAGAATTGATGTGTTAGCAACAGACCATGCTCCACACACTTTAGAAGAAAAAAATAATCTGTATTCAAAGGCTCCAAGCGGAGGTCCTTTAGTGCAACATGCTGTAATGGCAATTTTAGAAAAAGTGAAAGAGGGCGTCATTTCAATTGAAAAAGCGGTTGAAAAAATGAGTCACAATCCCGCAAAATTATTTCAAATTGAAAAACGTGGTTTTATCAAAGAAGGATATTTTGCTGATATCGTTTTGATTGATCCAAACAAACCACAAACCGTTTCAAAAGACAACATCTTATACAAATGTGGTTGGTCACCTTTTGAAGGAACTACATTTTCACATTCCATAACTCATACATTTGTTAATGGAAATTTGGTGTACGAAAATGGAAAATTCAACGAAAATATTCGTGGAAAACGCCTTACTTTTAATCGATAAAATGAAGAATTTTTACTATTTATTGACACTGTTTTTTTTAGTTTCTTGTACAAGTAACACCATTTTAGAAAAACCAAAAGACTTAATTCCGAGGGATTCTATGAGTTTGTTGCTTGAAGAAATGATGATTGCTTCTTCATCAAAATTCATCAAAAATAAGTTTCAGGAAAATGATGTGAACTACATGACGTTGGTTTATGAGCGTTTTAAAATAGATAGTTTGCGTTTTCAAAGAAGCAATCTGTATTATATTTCTAAAATAGATGATTATCAAAAAATTATAGAAAAAGCAACCCAGAGCTTAGAAGCTAAAAAAGCATTCTACGCTTCTCAAAAAACACGCTTAGACTCCATTAGAAAAGATTCCATCAAAAAGATAAAAACAAATACTAAGTTGTTGGATAGTGTTAAAAATTTAGAGTTAAAACTACCTCAATAAGCCTTATTTTACAGGGAATTTTGTTGTAATTTCTTGAATTGTTTTTTCAATTTTTTCAAACTCAAAGTTCATTGTTTTCTGAATTTTTTCAGAAGAATATGTTGAAATTGAATGCGCTGATCTTGCTGAATATTTACTCAACAAAGGCTCTTTCCCATTAAATTTTGAAATCAACCAAGCCAATCTCCAAAAAATTTCGGTTTGCCAAGAAGTTACTTTTTTTGAAGGTCTTTTTTTGCCAAAAGCATCTGCAATTCTATAAAAAATTTCTTTGAATGATTTATTTTCTGAAACCAAAATAAACTGCTCGTTTTTCACTTCAGATTTCATCAACAAAATCATGGCTTTTACTACATCCTTTACTGCAACAAATCCTGTAATTCCCTCTGTATAATAGTCAAATCCGTTGTAAACTTGACTAAATAATTTCCCTGAGCCTGTGTCCCAAAATCCACTTCCTAAAATCACTCCAGGATTGACAACAACTACAGGAATTCCTTCTTGACTTGCGCGCCAAACTTCCATTTCTGCGCCAAATTTTGTAATGGAATAGCCGCTATTGTC
>JANQTK010000184.1:10815-16604 GCA_030731695.1 Polaribacter sp. | reverse complement strand
AAATCAACAAATGAGTAAAGAAACCTTAAACCTTACAAAAGCATTGAAAGGCGATAGTAAAGTGCAAGGTGATTGGGGTGAAACTCAATTGGAAATTTTGTTGGAAAAAGCCAATCTAGTCAAAGATATTCACTATTCCACTCAAGGTGGTTATAGGGATGAAGATGGAAAATTAAAAAAGCCTGATTTTATCATCAACCTGCCAAATGAAAGACATTTAATTGTAGACTCAAAAGTATCATTGACAGCTTACGAACGTTATTATAGTGCTGAAAAAGAAGAAGATAAAGCACTTTATTTAAAGAATCATGTAGAAAGTATGCGCAAACATTTTAAAGATTTGAGCGAAAAGAAATACGAAAAATTATATGATATCAATTCTCCAGATTATGTATTGATGTTTGTGCCTATAGAACCTGCTTATTTGTTGGCTTTGAGTAAAAGTGATGGTTTGTATTTAGAAGCGTTGGATAAAAATATTGTATTGGTTTCAACTTCTACTTTACTAGCAACTTTAAGTACTATTTCCTCCATGTGGAGACAAGAAAATCAAAAGCGAAATGTCATAGAAATTGCAAGACAAGCTGGTGCTTTGTATGATCAATTTGTGAATTTAACCGAAGATTTGATTAAAGTTGGCAATCAATTAAAAACTGTTCAAGGAACGTATGATGTTTCTATGAAAAAACTAACAGGAAAAGGAAACTTAGTTACTAAAGTTGAAAACATTCGAAAATTAGGAGCAACAGCCTCTAAAAGTTTGCCTCAGAATTTGTTAGATAGAGCTTTGGAAAATCAATGATAAGAATGTAAACTCTTTCAAGGTTTTCAAAACTTTATAGGCATATCTAAAAATAAAAAGGCATCAAAAATTTGATGCCTTTTTTAATATAATCAGTAAAAATTTACATTACAAACAATCTTCGTGCACTCATCATATCAGAAACGCGATCTCCAATATCATGCAATGCAGCTTCATTATCAGCATTTTGAATAGCCTCATCAATAAAATCAACCACTTTTACCATATCATCTTCTTTCAAACCACGAGTAGTTACAGCTGGAGTTCCAACACGAATTCCTGAAGTTATAAATGGGCTTTTATCATCAAAAGGAACCATGTTTTTATTCACAGTGATATCCGCTTTGCCAAGCGCAATCTCAGCATCTTTTCCTGAAATATTCTTGTTGTGTAAATCAATCAGCATACAATGATTGTCTGTTCCGCCTGAAATTAAATGATATCCTCTAGATACAAATTCAGCAGCCATTTTGGCAGCATTCTTTTTAACCTGAATTTGATACTCTAAAAACTCATCTGTCAACGCTTCACCAAAAGCCACAGCTTTTGCAGCAATTACATGCTCTAAAGGCCCTCCTTGGTTTCCTGGGAAAACAGCTGAATTTAATAAGGTAGATATTTTTTTAGGTGTTCCGTTTTTTAACAAATCACCAAACGTATTTTCAAAATCTTCACCAACCATTATCATTCCACCTCTTGGACCACGCAATGTTTTGTGTGTTGTTGTGGTAACTATATGACAATGTGGAATTGGATCGTTTAAAATTCCCTTAGCAATTAAACCTGCTGGATGTGAAATATCTGCTAATAAAATAGCACCAACACTATCCGCAATTTCTCTAAAACGCTTAAAATCGATGTCTCTTGAATAGGCAGAGGCACCAGCAATTAACAATTTTGGTTTTTCTTTAAAGGCAATTTCTTGAATTTTATCATAATTCAACACGCCAGTTTCTCTTTCAACTCCATAAAAAGAAGGTTGATATAATTTTCCGGAAAAATTAACTGGAGAACCATGTGTTAAATGTCCTCCATGAGACAAATCAAATCCTAAAATTTTATCTCCAGGATTCAAACAAGCTGCAAAAACTGCTGTATTTGCTTGTGAACCAGAATGTGGCTGTACATTTACATACGAAGCTCCAAACAATTCTTTGGCTCTATCAATAGCAATTTGTTCAACAATATCTACGATTTCACAACCTCCATAATACCTTTTTTCAGGATATCCTTCAGCATATTTATTGGTTAAAACTGAACCTTGAGCTTTCATTACTTGATCACTTACAAAGTTTTCAGAAGCGATTAACTCTAATCCATTTAATTGTCTTTCGTTTTCTTGCTCTATAAGGTCGAAAATTTGATGATCTAATTGCATTTGTCTATTTTTAAAAGAAGTCACAAAAATAAGAAAAATGAATTCGTTTCTAAATATGTTTTGGGGATGTTTTCAACATTTTATTAAGATTTGTTATAATGAAAATAAAGTGATGTTAAAATTGGATTTTTCAACGATTTTTTGTTTTAAAATGATAAAAAAATTATGTAGGTTTGGAGAAAATATAAATCCATAGAATGATTATTACCGCAAATAACCCAAATAGAAAGTCTTGGTTGAAAGTTGAAGAAAATTCTGATTTTCCTATTCAGAATATTCCTTTTGGCGTTTTTATAACCAGAGATGATATTATTACAATTGGAAGTAGAATTGGTGATTATGCCATAGATTTAGGTGCATTTCATCAACTAGGATATTTTGACGGAATTCCATTAACCGATGATATGTTTTTGCAAGACAATTTGAACGATTTTATTGCAGATGGTCGTAAAACTTGGCGTTTGGTAAGAAATCGTATTGCCGAAGTTTTTGATGTGAAAAACGGAATTCTACGTGATAAACCAGAACATAAAGATAAAATTATCTTTAGAATGGATGAAATTGAAATGTTATTGCCAGTTGCGATTGGTGATTATACCGATTTTTATGCCAGCAAAGAACACGCTACAAATGTAGGTTCGTTGTTTAGAGACCCAGAAAATGCATTGTTGCCAAATTGGTTGCACATTCCTATTGGTTATCATGGAAGAAGCTCCTCAATTGTGCCTTCAGGAACACCTATTAGAAGACCTTATGGACAAACAAAACCTGCAGAAGGAAGTAATATTCCTGAATTTGGTCCAACAAAATTGCTGGATTTTGAACTAGAAATGGCGTTTATCACTACAGATGCCAATGTGTTGGGCGAACGAATTGACATCAATGAAGCAGAAGAATATATTTTTGGATTGGTGCAATTCAATGATTGGTCTGCCAGAGACATTCAGGCTTGGGAATATGTGCCTTTGGGTCCGTTTTTAGGAAAGAATTTTGCGTCCACCATTTCTCCTTGGATTGTAACGTTGGATGCTTTAGAACCTTTCAGAGTGGACAATCCCAAACAAGAAATTGAGCCTCTACCCTATTTAAGACAAAAAGGAAAAGGCAGTTTTGATATTCATTTGCAAGCGGCAATCAAACCAGAAAACGGACAAGAAACTGTGGTTTCAAACTCTAATTTCAAATATATGTATTGGACAATGGCGCAACAATTGGCACATCATACTGTGAATGGTTGTCCTGTAGAATCTGGTGATATGATGGGTTCAGGAACAATTTCTGGCCCAACAAAAGACAGTTTTGGTTCCATGCTCGAATTGACATGGAAAGGACAAAACCCAATTACCTTAAAAGACGGAACTACACGAAAATTTATCAATGACAATGATACTGTGATTATGCGTGCTCACTGTAAAAACAACAAAGTTCGTATTGGTTTTGGAGAATGTGTTGGGAAAATTTTGCCAGCGAAATAAGCTTGATATTCAAAGTTTAAAACTAAAAAAAAACCTCACAAATTGTGAAGTTTTTTTAAGTTTTGTTACTATGTTATTCAATAACATTTTATAAAATGGTTATAATCACCAGCTCCGCGAAATATAAGGATACATTACTTTGCTCACTAACAAATAAAAGAATCTATAGGATTCAAATATCTATGGAAAATAATTGGCAACGATTCATTCGACCCCAATAGGGGTCGCACCAAACATCCCAAAAACATTGGCTATACATATAAAATCCCTAGTGGGATATATATTTGGGAAAAACTCAAAAAGAATCTATCTACCCAATTTACGAATCTTGCAACCCAATTTAGAAAACTTACAACTTTCTAAATCTTCCTTTTACTAGACAATACGTATGTAACTTTTATTTACACTCAATTGCCTATATTTACAGTGTATTTTGAATAAATTGTTGTAACATATTTATCAAATCATACACTAATTAATCAGAACTTAAATCAATAAGAAAATGAAACATTTAAAAATAATTTTATTTTTAGCAGTACTAGCAGGAATTCTATTTTATGTAAATCTACCTGTGCTGAATTATGGTTTTACTGGTATCGGAGTAATCCTTGCCCTGCTGTTAGTGTTGTATATCCTTTTTTCTATGGGAGTTACAACTGATGCATCAGGAAAAAATTTCAAAGTAAGTTCAAAACCAAATGTCTTTGTCCTATTGCTTTTTTTAGTGGTTTTGGTGTATATAACTGTACTTCCATTGCTTACAAGTGCTCCCATTTTTCATACCTCAAAATATCAAAAGTTAATTGGGAATGTTGATAATGGTCAAAAAATTTCGACACAAATTGCTCCTATTTCCATGGATAAAATTCGTGTTGTGGATAAAAAGTTAGCGTATTTATTGGGTGAGAAAGTGATCGGTTCGCAACCTGCTTTGGGAAGTCAAATTGTTTTAGGAGAATTTACGATTCAACAAGTAAACAACGAATTGTATTGGGTGGCGCCTTTGTTACACTCTGGATTTTTCAAATGGTTGAATAATTCTGGAGGAACAAATGGATATGTCATGGTTTCTGCAACCAATGAACGTGATGTGAAATTAGTGCAATCTGTCAACGGAAAACCATTTTTTATTCGCTATCAGCCAAGCGCCTATTTCTTTGACGATTTAGAGCGCCATGTCTATTTCAATGGTTTTGCCTCTATGGGTTTGACCGATTATACTTTTGAAATTGACGAAGAGGGGAAACCTTTTTGGGTGATTTCAACCTACGAAAAACAAATTGGATTTTCAGGAAGAAATGCTACAGGAGTGCTTGTTGTTGATGTTCAAACTGGTGAAATCGAACAATATAGCATTGAAAATGCACCAAAATGGGTAGATAGAATTCAGCCAGTAGATTTTATAGAAGAGCAATTGAATGATTGGGGTGAATACATTAACGGTTATTGGAATTTTTCTAACAAAGACAAATTACAAATTACAGAAGGATTGACTTTAGTGTACGGAAAAGACGATCGTTCTTATTGGTACACAGGTTTGACCTCTGTGGGTTCTGATGAAAGTGCTGTTGGTTTTGTGTTGGTGGATACAAGAACCAAAGAAACTACTTTTTACAAACAAAGTGGTGCTACTGAATATGCAGCTCAACAATCTGCAGAAGGAAAAGTGCAAGAAAAAGGATATACTACTTCCTTGCCAATTCCGTATAATATTAACAACATTCCTACCTATGTAATGACCTTAAAAGACGATGGAGGTTTGGTAAAAATGTATGCAATGGTTGCCATCAATGATTACACAATTGTTGGAGTTGGTAATTCTATGCGAGAGGCATTGACATCTTTTAAGAGTGCTTACAATTCCTCAGGAAATAGAATAAATCTGACAAGTTCAGATTCTAAAAAACAATTAAAATCAATCATCACACGTATTCAAAGTGATGTGAAAAACGGCAATAGTTTTTACTATTTTACGGTTAAAGATTATTCCAATATTTTTGTTGGTTCCACCCAAATTAGTTCAGATATTCCTTTGACAATTGTGGGTGATAGTGTGCAAATATCGTTTGATATTGATCAAGAAAAAGTGATTGATGTAGCGCAATTTAAAAACTTGAATTTTAATAAGAAGTAG
>JANQTK010000184.1:0-10715 GCA_030731695.1 Polaribacter sp. | reverse complement strand
AGAAAAAGTGATTGATGTAGCGCAATTTAAAAACTTGAATTTTAATAAGAAGTAGTGTTTGGTTTGTGGAAGAAAGAAAATTGTTGTACTCATTTTTTTCAAACCTGCTCAGCAAAGTCTTATTTTATACAAATGTGCTTTGCGATGTTCTCTTGAAATCGCAAAGCATTATAAAACCTGCATTCCATGATATTTAAAAAGAAAACTTTACAAAGAAAAAATCAACCTACTCCATTCCATCAATATTCACTCTCATTTTTCCGCTCGCTTTTATAAATGCGATGATGGCTTTATCTGTAAGTTCTACTTTTTCAAAGTAAAAATCATCTAAGCTACCATTTATAAAAACACCTTTCATAGGAGAAAAATTATTCAAATAAGGCAACATGCTTTTCTTTGCCTCTTCTAAATTATCACCCACAGAATAACGACAATTTTCTTGGATTTTCTTTAAAATGGTTCCTTGCAACAACCAATTGGCAGTCTTAGTCAATATGCCCTTAGAGTTGAGCACATAATCTAATTGGTCAAAATAAATTTCTTTTGTGATGGTATTGTAATTCGGAATTCCTGATAAATATAACGTTCCATTTACGCTGCCAGCCATATTGAGTGCAAAAATCATTTTTCCGTCTTTAAGCCATAAATCAACTTTTTGAACGGTTATTTTTCGACTTCCAGATGAAAATTCTTTTCCTTGAAAATTTTTAGTAATCACTCTTGATGCATTTTCATAGGTAGAAATTGCTGCAATTGAGGCATTTGTTTGAGTTGGAATTTTTGTGACCGGTTTAAAAGAAATAGCTTCTCTGTCAATTGATTTTTCAGGTTCTTGCCCCACATTAGTTAACATATTGCATTTCAATCCTAAATCCATCACAACTTTGTTTTTTTGTAAAACAGCATCAGTAACATACACTTCAATCGGAATAATTTTAAACCAAGTTTCATATTCAGGACTTGTTTTAATAGGCAAACTCATGGTTTCTAAAACATCCAAAACATAGGGTTTAAAATTGCACGATTCAGAAATTGCTTCGTCAATTTTTTTTGCTAAAGTACCTTTGAAAATAGATAACGTAGGATTTATGATAAAAGTAATTGGCACTTTTTTACCGGCAATCAATATTGACGGATTTTCATTCCATTGAAAATCTTCAATTTTAGAATTCGTTTTCATCACCCAATTAGATAATTTTACAGAACTTGTTAAAGTGATTTTGCCATTTAGATTGATTTCTCTGGTGTCATTTAACCCCATAAATTCTGTTCCGTATTTATACTTTGTCCAGATTTTTAAAGGAATTACTGACTGAATTTTTCCGTCTTTTTCAATTAGTTTTATGGTACCAGTTTTCCAAATTTTCATTTCGGTTTGATCATCCTGTAAATTGGTGTCTTCATAAATTAAACCGTTTAAAGATTTATTAAGTTGATTTTCAATTTCTTTCAACGTAATTTCCATAGGCATGCTTATAATTGAAGTTGTTGATTTATAAGCAACTGGATCGTTATTTGATGGATATGGTTTTAAAGCTTCTATTTTGTTTGTGCTGCCACAATTGTATAAAATCGAAACCAATAGCAATGAAATTGTTAGCGCAAAAAATCTCTTAACATTTTTCATAAACGGATTGTTATTTTGTGCGAAATTACTAAAAAATAACATCCATTATCCAATAAGAAAATGTTATTTTATTGTGATTTTAATACTATAAAAACTAAGATGACGATTGATGGATTTTGAGTTTTTGGGTAATAGTGATTTGCAAAGACTTTAAATTCACTAAACATATAAAGTCCAATTTATTTGAACCATGTGTCCAATTCTTTATCAAGTTCGGACTCACTTATTATTTGATTATTTTCGGATTGCATTTTTCCAATCTCAATTTTTTCAATTAAGATTAATCTCTCAATCAATTCATCAATGGAAAATTGTTCTGGAAAACTATCAATTTGCTCTTTTAATTTCGTTTTAGTGATCATACTAGAAATTTTTATAAATATACAAAAGTTTTAAAAACTTAATCAAAAATAAAACCCCACAAATTGTGAGGTTTTGTATTTTTAAAAAGTAAAAAGGTAAAGATGTTGGCAAAGAATTAATCTTCATCTGCAGCATCCTCATCTTCCATGTTTACATCAAATTCGTCATTATCGTCAAATGATTCTTCATCATCTGCATAATCTTCCATGGTTTGCTCTAGTTTCGAACTAATTTTCACCAAATAAATAGTGTCTTCTGTACGAACTTCAACCGCTTTAATGGTTTCTCCTTTCGCATTTTTGAAAGAAATAATATCGCTATAATCATATCCATCAGGATATTTTTCAATTAGCATATTCAAAATGTCTTTTGTTAATTTAGCGTAATCTACAATTACTCTTTTCATACGTTCTTTTTTACAATTACGAATTTAAAATCTTTTTTCTTTATAACGGTATTTTTGATGTAAATTTTTTATTTTTTTTACATCTCCAATAAATAGGCAAAAATCAATGGTGCTACAATAGTTGCATCACTTTCAATAATGAATTTTGGCGTATCAATATCTAATTTTCCCCAAGTTATTTTTTCGTTAGGAACGGCTCCTGAATACGAACCATAACTTGTTGTTGAGTCAGAAATTTGACAGAAATAACTCCAAAAAGGTGTATCTGTTCTTTCCATATCTTGGTATAACATGGGTACCACACAAATTGGGAAATCACCTGCAATTCCTCCTCCTATTTGGAAAAATCCTATGCCGTCTTCAGAATTTTGAGTGTACCAATCAGCCAAGAATGTCATGTATTCAATTCCGGATTTCATAGTGCTTGCTTTGATTTCGCCTTTCAAAACATAGGATGCGAAAATATTTCCCATGGTTGAATCTTCCCAACCAGGAACTACCATTGGTAAGTTTTTCTCTGCTGCTGCAAACATCCAAGAGTTTTTGATATCAATTTCATAATACTCTTCTAAAACTCCAGAAAGTAATAATTTGTACATGAATTCATGCGGAAAATAACGTTCTCCATTTGCTTCAGCATCTTTCCAAATTTTTACAATGTGTTTTTGCAAACGTCTAAAAGCTTCTTCTTCAGGAATACACGTATCTGTAACTCTGTTTAAGCCTTTTTCAAGCAAATCCCATTCGTCTTGTGGCGTTAAATCACGGTAATTTGGAACGCGTTTGTAATGAGAATGTGCTACTAAATTCATTACATCTTCTTCTAAATTTGCACCTGTACAAGAAATAATTTGCACTTTATCTTTTCTGATAATCTCTGCAAATATTTTTCCTAATTCTGCTGTACTCATTGCTCCTGCTAAAGAAACTAGCATTTTTGAGCCATCATTTAATTGTTTTTCATATCCCTTTGCAGCATCCACTAGAGCAGCTGCATTGAAATGTAAAAAGTATTTTTCAATAAAATTGGTGATTGGTTTATTCATTTTTTTTGGTTGTTTTATCGAAGTTTTTTAACTTCATAAATATCTTTTCTTCTATCTTTTAAGTTTCTAACACTTCCGAATTGATTCAAATCTTTCAATAAATCCAAGTCTACATCTGCAATTAAAATCATTTCCGTATTCGTAGTTGATTCTGCTTTAATTCCGTTTGCTGGAAACGAAAAATCACAAGGTGTAAATACCATGGATTGTGCATACTGAATATCCATATTATTTACTTTTGGCAAATTTCCAACACTACCAGCAATAGCAACATAACATTCATTTTCAATAGCTCTTGCCTGTGCGCAATGTCTTACTCTTGAATACCCATTTTGAGTATCTGTTAAAAAAGGAATGAATAAAATATCCATGCCTTCATCAGCCAAAAGTCTGCTTAATTCAGGGAATTCTGAGTCATAACAAATTAAAATTCCTATTTTTCCACAATCTGTATCAAAAGTTTTTAATTCATTTCCACCTTGCATACCCCACACTTTTGCTTCATCTGGCGTAACATGTAATTTTTCATAACGCTCTAAAGTCCCATCACGTTTACACAAATAGCCAACATTGTACAGTAATTCATTTTTTAATTCAGGCATGCTCCCTGTAATGATATTGATATTGTACGAAATGGCTAATTCTGAGAATTTTTTTACAATTCCTGGAGTATGTTTTGCCAATTCTCTAATTGCTTGTGACTCTGGAAGATGATTGTTATCAGCCATCAAAGGCGCATTAAAAAACTCAGGAAACAACGCAAAGTCACATCTGTAAGCTGAAACTGAATCAATAAAAAATTCTGCTTGCTCCATTAATCCCTCTAAGCCTTTATACAAACGCATTTGCCATTGAATCAATCCCAAACGAACCACTCTTTTTTTAGTGGCTGCTTGTGTTTTTTCTTTTTCGTAATACACATTATCCCACTCTAATAAAACTGCATATTCATTAGACTCTTTGTCGCCTTCTAAATAACCTTTCATCACTTTTGAAGGATGAAAATCATTAGAGATTTGAAAGTTTAAAACAGGATCGTGAATTTCTTTACGTTTTACTTTTTCGATGTATTGTTTTGGAGAAATTTCATGCGAATATTTATGAAAATTCGGAATTCTTCCTCCAAAAGCAATTCCTCTTAAATTGAGTTGCTCGCACAATTCTTTTCTGTAATCATACAATCTTCTTCCCAATCGCAAACCTCTATATTCTGGTTTGATAAAAATTTCAATACCATACAATATATCTCCTTTGCTATTATGAGTTTTAAAAGTATAATTACCCGTAATTTCTTTGAAATTGTGATGACCATCAAACTTGTCATAATCTAAAATAATAGACAGTGCACAACCTGCAATTTGATTATTTATTTTTATAACAATTTGACCTTCAGGAAATTTAGTGATCAAAGATTGAATTTGAGATTCTTCCCAATAGATGTTTTGCATGTTTGCATACACCTCAATCATTGCTTGTTTTAATTCCTGATAATCATTGATTGTCAAGTATTGTAATTCGATATTCTCGATATTTTTAATCATTCAATGGTTTTAAAAATCGTCTTCGTCGTTTTTAAACTTAGACAATTTGCTAAATGGATTGTTATTTGGGTTTGAATCGTTAGTATCATACGTATCATCATTTGATGAAAACTTATAACTCAACATTTTATAGTATAATTTTGCAGCTAAAGAATCAGATGTTTTTTGATTTGGATTTGGGCAAAATTCAGCCATGTCAAAACCTACAACATTTTTTTCAGCAAAAACTCTTTTCAATATTTCTAAGGTTTCATAATAAAACAATCCACCTGAAACAGGATTTCCTGTTGCTGGAAAAAGAGCTGCATCAAATGCTGAAAAATCAAAACTAATAAATACGTTGCTTGTCAATTGATCAATCACATCGTCCATCCAATATTCAGTGACAGCCATATCGTGAGCAAAAAATACTTTGTCTGGATTCATAGTTCTTTTTTCAGAAATATCCATACTTCTGATGCCAACTTGTACTAAATTGGTATTTTGATTTGCTTCATACATCGCACATTTGTGGTGGTATGGAGAACCTTCAAATTCTTTTCTTAGATTGGCATGTGCATCAAAATGCAACACTGTCAAGCTTTGAAAACAGTCGTTAAACGCTTTAACTGTTCCAATAGAAACCGAATGTTCGCCACCAAAAATGGTTACAAACTTGTTTCTGTTGATGAATTTTTTTACGGCTTGATGCACCGCATTTACCATGGCTTGTGGTGATGAATTTTCGGTTATTGCATCTGCTAAAAAAACACCTTCTTTGTAAACTTCAGAATCGGTTTCAATATCATACAACTCCATGTTTTCTGAGGCTTCTAAAAAAGCTTGTGGCCCTTTACTAGCGCCTTTTTGCCATCTGTTTGCTCCTTCATAAGGAACAGGAATTAAAACAATTTTCGAATTGCTTAATGTTGCATGGTTTTCTGGAATTCCTGCGTATGTTTTCATTTTATTTTTTAATCAGTTTTATTTTTTATGTTTCAAAAATAATAAAATTAATATCCCAAAATAGATAATAACTCACTACTTTTTTGTTGTTCTTTAAAAACTTTTGTGATGATGTTTCCATCTGCATCTTTATCAATCAAAATCATTTTTGGATGTGGTACCAAACAGTGTTGCAATCCTCCAAAACCTCCTATGGTTTCTTGGTATGCACCTGTATTAAAAAACCCTATATATAAAGGTCTGTCTTTTTCATAAATAGGCAAATATATGGCATTAATGTGTTGTTCAGAGTTGTAATAATCATCACTATCACAAGTCAATCCACCCAATAAAACACGTTCGTATTTATAATTCCATTTATTGATTGGCAACATAATAAAACGTTTATTAATTGCCCAAGAATCAGGTAAAGTGGTTATAAATGATGAGTTAATCATGTTCCAACGTTCACGATCATTTTGTTTTTTTTGATATAAAACTTCATACATTGCGCCACTTGCTTCACCTACAGTAAAACTACCAAATTCGGTAAAAATATTAGGAACATCAACTTCGGCATCTTTACATGATTCATTGATTTGATAAATAATTTCATCAATCATATATTGATAATCAAATTCAAAAGCCAATGAGTTTTTTATTGGAAATCCGCCTCCAATATTCAAACTATCCAAAGTTGGACACACTTTTTTTAAACTGATATAAACAGAGATACATTTCGATAATTCGTTCCAATAATAGGCATTGTCTCTAATGCCCGTATTGATAAAAAAATGCAGCATTTTCAATTCTACTTTTTTGTCATCCGCAATTTCTCTTTCATAAAATGAAACGATATTCTTATACCCAATTCCCAATCTTGAGGTATAAAATTCAAATTTTGGTTCTTCTTCTGATGCGATTCTAATACCTACTTTGAATTTCTTTTTGATTTGTTCTTGCAACAACTCCAATTCTTCATAATTATCAATAATTGGAATGCAATTGTTGTGACCAGAATTGATTAAATCAGCAATATTTTCAATGTATTTATCTCTTTTGAATCCATTACAAATTACAAAATTCTTATTAGTAATTTTACCTTCTTTTTTTAAGTTTTTGACAATATCAATGTCAAAAGCTGATGAAGTTTCAATATGAATATCATTTTTCAAAGCTTCATCCAACACATATTTAAAGTGCGAACTCTTGGTACAATAGCTGTAAAAATACTTGCCTTTGTACTTGTGTTTTTTCATGCTTTGTTTAAACCAATCTTTGGCTTTATTGATATTTTCTGAAATTTTTGGCAAATACGTAAATTTTAATGGAGAGCCATATTGCTCTATCAATTCCATTAAATTGATGTCATGCCAGAATAATTTATTGTTTTCTGTTTTAAATTCTTCCTGAGGAAAAACGAATGTTTGGTCTATTAAATCTTTATATTTTGTATTCACTTTCTAGTTAAATAAGGTATAATAAATAGTTTAAACTAAAATAAAAATTCATTTTAGTATGAAAAATTTGATATGTTGAAGTGATTTTAATTACTGAATGATTTGTAGGTAAACAACATGCAATTTAAAATAGCGTTGCAATTCTTTGAGAAAAGTTAAAGGAGAAATCTCAATTTTTTCGTGGCATTTCCAAAATGCTGTGTAACCTTTCTTCTCCAAAAATTGATTACGTACGAAATCAGAAAAACAATACATTTTACTTACATATGCATCGCAAAAATAACTGTTTTTAACATACAAAAACATAAAAGCAAAAAAAAGTGATATTTTTTTCAATCTTAGTGTTTATTTTCGTTGAAAACCTACTCTTCAGGTGGATGCCCATATATTTGCTCATAAATTTCATCGAAATTTGAGCGTAAATGGGTATTTAATTTTTTTCGATAATCGTCTTTCAGCCAAGTTACAAAATTATGTGTACTTTTCGAAATACATTTGGCATATCTGTTGATTCTGTCGTCAATTTCTTCACCTAATTTCTTTGCCAAAATCAATGCATCAAAAACATCTTCGCTATTTTCAACACAAATTTTCGCATGGTGTTCTATTGACTTTTCCAATACTCGTTTAGAGGACTCTCCTGCCCTAATTGTTTCAATGTACACTCTTTTTACATCAAAAAATAGGTCTTTTGAGTTGGCGAAATCTTTTTTAACATCTGATGGCAATTCAAAACGAAATGAACTTTCAATATCCTCATCAGATAAAATAGCATTTAGGTAATAATCTGGAGATCTAAACATTTTTTGCCAATCTAAATCTGCTCCCCAAGTTCCAAATCTGTAAAAATTATTTCCCAAATCAATCACATCAAACGTCGTTTTCTTTCCAAAAATACGAGAACCTCTACCAATCATTTGATAATATAACGTCAACGATTTTGTAGCTCTATTTAAGATAATTGCCTCAATACTAGGCTCATCAAATCCAGTAGTTAAAATACTTACAGAGGTAATAATTGCGTTTGGCGTTTTGTGAAACCAACGTAAAATGAGTTCACGTTCTTTTTTTGTATTGGTATTGTCTAAATGTGCAATTGGATAACCCGCTTTTTTAAAAGCATGAAAAACCTGAATTGAGGTATTAATTCCGTTATTGAAAATCAAGGTTTTTTTACCTTTTACAGTTTCTTCGTATGCAGATACCAACTTGGTAAGCATGTCAGTATTGCTATATAAATCTTCCGATGATTTTACGGTATAGTCTCCATTTGCCCCAACTTCTAAGGAAGTTAAACCCACATTATACGAATGCAAATTAGCTTTAGCCAAATAATCATTTTCAATCAAATGCTGAATAGATTCACCCACAAACAACTCATGATAATTTTCATACATGGGCAATTTGATGTTTGAACTCAAAGGAGTTGCTGTAACACCTAGAATAAAACAATCGTCAAAAAACTTAAAAATTTTGGTAAATGAATTGTAGTGTGCCTCATCTACAATCACCAATCCAATGTTCGAAATGTCGAATTTTTCATCATTCAAACGATTGTTTAGCGTTTCTACCATTGCCACAAAACAACTGTAATTGTCTTGATCGTCTAATTTTGCAGTAGAATTGATGATTTTATTAGCTACATGAAACTCATTGAGCATTTTTGAAGTCTGCTTGCTCAACTCAATTCTATGTGTTAATACCAACACTTTTTTATTAAAACGCTCTAAATAGCGTCTTACAATTTCAGAAAAAATTACGGTTTTTCCACCACCTGTTGGTAATTGATACAACAAATGATAATCTTGGGGCGCGTCTTCAAATCTTCTAAAAATCTCTTGAAGCGCATCTTTTTGATATCCGTATAATTCTTTACCTACTTTTTTTTCTGAAACGATGTTATCTGACAAGTGCCTAAAATTTAGGTAACAAAAATAAGACTTTAATAAGGTTTCATGCAAGTTTATGCTATAGAAATCTTGATAAATTTATTTCAAGAATGTCATAATGTGATGTATTAAACACCGAAACTTCGTTTTTAATAACCAAGACTTGAGGAGATTCGTGCACAACTTCAAACACTTTTGAGATTTCATTAGAAATATTTCGATAGCGCAATAAATCTAAATAATAGACTTTTAATGATTGATGCTCCTCCGTAAACAGCTTTTCAAAACGCTTGATAACCATATTGCTAATACCACAACTGGTAGAATGTTTAAATATGATGATGGTGTTATTTTTTGAATTACTTGTTATTTCCTCCAATTGATTTTCGTTGGTTAAAGGAATCCAATGTAGGGTATTTTTTGTATCTTTATGAGGCTCTTTATTGCCAAATAAATCATCGAATAAACTCATCTGTTTGCTTTTTTTTGGCAAAGATACAAAACTTTCTCAAGTCAAAAAGTCAGTATACATTCCATTTTTAAAGACAAAATGACTGATTCTAAGCTTCCTTTTCAAATGGTATTACAATTGATGCATCCTACTAAAAAGTACGAAAAATGAACTTTAATAACTTTACCACAAAATCGCAAGAAACCATAGAAATGGCGCAACAATTAGCGCAAAGTTATGGTCACAATCAAATAGAAATAGAGCATATTTTCAAAGCCTTAACAGAGGTTGATGAAAATGTATTGCCCTTTTTATTGAAGAAATTAAATATTAACAACACACTTCTCAATCAAATTTTAGAGAAGCAATTGCAAAGTTTTGCAAAAGTTACAGGAGCAGAAATATTACTTTCTAGAGAAGCTTCAAAAACATTAAATGAAGCTGCCATCATCGCCAAAAGCATGAAAGATGAATTTGTTTCTATTGAACATTTGATTTTGGCAATTTTCAAATCGAAAAGTCAAATTGCTCAAGTATTAAAAGACCAAGGTGTTACTGAAAAAGCCTTGACAAGTGCGATTGAAGAACTTAGAAAAGGGGAAAGAGTCACTTCGCAAAGCCAAGAAGAAACTTACAATTCCTTGAATAAATTTGCTAAAAATCTGAATCAATTAGCCAGAGATGGAAAATTAGATCCTGTCATTGGACGTGATGAAGAAATCAGACGTTTATTGCAAATTTTATCACGTAGAACTAAAAACAATCCCATTTTAGTGGGTGAACCTGGCACAGGAAAAACAGCTATTGCAGAAGGATTAGCACACAGAATTGTAGATGGTGACGTACCTGAAAACCTGAAAGACAAACTCATTTTTTCTTTGGACATGGGCGCTTTAATTGCAGGTGCAAAATACAAAGGAGAATTTGAAGAGCGTTTAAAATCAGTCATTAAGGAAGTCACTACTTCAGAAGGAGATATTGTATTGTTTATTGATGAAATTCACACCT
>JANQTK010000183.1:2429-4083 GCA_030731695.1 Polaribacter sp. | reverse complement strand
TTTCAGGTTTTTCTTCTACTTCTTTTTCAATCTTTTCTTTGGGTGCTGAATCTTCATACGCTCTAAAATCTGAGTAATTTCCGGGAAAATTTTCTACTTCTCCTTCTCCTCTAAAAACAAAAAGTGCATCCACAATTTTGTCCATAAAATAACGATCGTGCGAAACTACCAACAAATTTCCTGGATAATCTAACAAAAAGTTTTCTAGTACATTCAAAGTCACTACATCCAAATCGTTGGTAGGCTCATCTAAAATTAAAAAGTTCGGATTTTGTATCAAAACCGCACACAAATACAAACGTTTTTGTTCTCCTCCTGAAAGTTTTTCTACAAAATCATACTGCTTTTTTTTATCGAATAAAAAGCGTTCTAACAATTGCGATGCTGAGATTTTTTGTCCTTTCATTAACGGAATAAACTCTCCAAATTCTTTGATCACTTCAATGACTTTTTGTCCTTCTTTAATGACAATTCCTGATTGTGTATAATACCCGAATTTAATGGTTTCTCCAACCATCACAGTTCCTGCGTCTACAGGATTTTTTTCGGTAATAATATTTAAAAATGATGATTTTCCAGTACCGTTTTTACCAATAATTCCTATTCGTTCTCCACGTTTAAACACATAGTCAAATCCGTCTAAAATTACTTTGTCACCATACGATTTTTTCAATTTGTGCAACTCCAAAATCTTACTTCCCAAACGCTCCATATTAATTTCCAACTGAACTTTGTGTTCAACTCTTCGTTGTTGCGCTTTTTCTTTTATTTGATAAAAATCATCAATGCGCGATTTCGATTTGGTGGTTCGTGCTTTTGGCTGTCTGCGCATCCAATCCAATTCTTTTTTAAACAAATTTTTTGCTTTGTCAGTAGTAACTTGTTCAAGCTGAATGCGTTCTTCTTTTTTTTCTAGATAATAGGAGTAATTTCCTTTGTATTTGTAAATGTTCCCATTTTCCAATTCTATGATTTCATTACAAACGCGCTCCAAAAAATAACGGTCATGCGTTACCATAAAAAGCGTAATTTTTTCTTTGGCAAAATAGGATTCTAACCATTCAATCATCTCTAAATCTAAATGATTTGTTGGCTCATCCAAAATCAAAAAATCGGGTTTGTGAATCAATACAATTGCCAATGAAACCCGTTTTTTTTGCCCACCAGAAAGGGAAGAAACTTTCTGACTTAAATCGTCAATTTTTAATTTCGATAAAATTTGTGTGTATTGTGTTTCAAAATCCCAGGCATTGTATTGCTCCATCAACTCAAAAGCGGCTTGATAAGCATCAGTATCTTCTAAATTTTTCAACGCTTTTTCATACTGATTAACAATAGAAAGAATTTTATTTTCGGTCGCAAAAATGGTTTCTTCAATGGTTAAATCTGGATTTAATACATCATTTTGAGATAAATATGCCATCGAAATTTCTTTTCGGGTTACAATTTGGCCTGTATCAGGTGTATCTAATCCAGCAATAATGTTTAAAATGGAGGTTTTTCCACTACCATTTTTTGCTACAAAGGCTACTTTTTGATCTTTATTGATGCCAAATGAAATGTCTTCAAACAACACGCGCTCGCCATAAGATTTCGAGATATTTTCTACGGATAAATAATTCACTTTTTGAAATTTTCAGCAAAGAAACGAAAA
>JANQTK010000183.1:0-2329 GCA_030731695.1 Polaribacter sp. | reverse complement strand
ATTTATCATCAAAAAGTATTTTAAGTTCCCTCAAATTAATACTATCTTGCATCAAATTTGAAAAAAATATTTACATGAAAATAATAGTTCCTATGGCAGGAATTGGTTCGCGTTTAAGGCCTCATACGTTGACTGTTCCTAAACCACTTACGGTGATTGCTGGTAAACCTATTGTGCAACGTTTGGTAGAAGATATTGCTTCTGTAATCAATCAAAAAATTGATGAAATAGCCTTTGTTATTGGACCTGTGGCTAAAGGATTTCCTGCAAATACGCAAGATACTTTGTTGAAAATTGCAGCTGAATTAGGCGCAAAAGGAAGTGTCTATGTGCAAGAAGAAGCTTTGGGAACTGCGCATGCTATTTATTGTGCAAAAGAATCCTTAAGTGGCCCTTGTGTTGTGGCGTATGCTGACACTCTTTTTAAAGCAGATTTTACCTTAGATACCAATGCTGATGGTGCCATTTGGGTGAGTAAAGTGGACAATCCAAGTGCTTTTGGTGTAGTAAAATTGCAAGATGGATTCATCACTGATTTTATTGAAAAACCAAAAGATTTCGTGTCTGATTTGGCAATTATTGGGATTTATTTCTTTAAAAGTGGCGAAAAATTATTGGAAGAAATTCAGTATTTGATTGACAATGATTTGCGTGAAAATAACGAATATCAACTAACCAATGTGTTGGAATCTTTAAAACAACAAGGTGCCAAATTTATTCCAGGAACAGTTTCTGCTTGGATGGATTGTGGTAAAAAAGACCCAACTGTAGATACCAACAAACAAGTGCTAGGTTTTGAACATGCTGAAGGGAATAATTTGGTTTCTAATGATGTTGTTTTAAACAATTCCGAAATTATTCAGCCTTGTTTTATTGGTAAAAATGTAGTGGTAACCAATTCAAAAATTGGGCCTTATGTTTCTTTAGGGGCCAATAGTGTTGTGAACAATTCAACCATCGAAAATTCGTTAATACAAAATAATGTGACCATTTCAAACGCAAATTTGAACAATGCAATGATTGGAAATCATGCGATTTTTAATGGTAATTTTACCTCTGTAAGCATTGGAGATTATACAGAATTGACATAAAAATGACAAGAAATAGCGAAATAAAGGGTGCAATAGCGAAGAATGAAATTTCATTTTTCAAGGTTTTGCTACTTTTTATTTCGATGTTTTTTTATACAACACACGTATTTTCTCAAGATAGCATTCCTGAAAAAAAGGATTTGACAGAAGAAAAATCAATACAATTTCAAGAGTTTTTCTTCAAAGCATTGTCTGAAAAATCTATAGAAAACTATCAAAAAGCGATTGAAAATTTAGAAAGTTGCAATCAAATTATAGAAAATCAAGTAGCTGTTTTTTTTGAGTTTTCAAAAAATTATCTCGCTCTTAATAATACTGCCTTAGCAAAAGAATACATTCAAAGAGCCTTGCAAAAAGAGCCTGAAAATTTGTGGATGTTGAAACATTTGGTGGCTATTTATGAACGAGAATCTAATTTTTCAGAGGCTGTAAAAATTCAAGAAAAATTAGGGGTTCTCAATCCCAAAGAGCGTGAATATTTGGTGCGATTGTATTTTATGAACAATCAATTGAAAGAAGCATTAGCCTTATTATCAACCTTAGAAAAAGAAACAGGTTTGTCATCAGAGTTTGCTTTTTTAAAAAACAGGTTGGATAACACCAAAGTTCCTGATGTAAAAGAAATTAAATTAGACGATCTAGAAGGTTTAAAACTTCAGTTTGAAAATGATAAATCTTATCAAATTTTGGAGAAAATTTTACAAAAATCTGAGAATAGTTTTGATGATTTACTACAATTTGGTAAAGAAGGTATCACACTTTTTCCAGAACAACCTTTGGTATATTTACAATATGGCAAAGCGTTGAATCATCAAAAAGAGTTTCAAAAAGCGCTAACTTCTTTGAAAAATGGCTTGGATTTTGTGATTGATGAATCTATGGAAATTGATTTTTATACTGAAATTGCAAAAGCATACAAAGGTTTAGGAAACACCCTTGAAGAGAAAAAATATTTACAAAAAGCAACTAATTTGAAAAGTTAAGCCATGAGGTTTATTATATGTAGTGCCATTTTTATACTTTTATTCACTTCTTGCAAATCCACAAAAAGCATGATTGATAAAACTGCAATCGCCTCTGAAACTTCCGCTAAAAAAGTGGCTAAAAAACATGCGGATGCAAATTTTGATAAAAAATCAATTGATGCAAAACTAAAAGTAAATTTTGACAATGGTAAAACAAATCAAAGTTTAACGGTGAATTTGCAAATCGAAAAAGACAAAGTAATTTATATCAAA
>JANQTK010000182.1:10746-16712 GCA_030731695.1 Polaribacter sp. | reverse complement strand
TCTTGAATTTTTTTCAAGGCATATTGTTGAATGGTTAGCAGAGGCAACACAATTTTTTCGCGAATTTCTATAGAGGCTTTTCCTACTGGAAAATCTTCCATTAATTCAGTATAACCCGCTAATTTTAATAATAAGCGTTTGGTAGTTTCGTATTCTTCGTGAATCAGTTTCCAAAAATCACCAAAAACGGGATCATCAGCCATGTATTGGGTCAATCCAAAAAATGATTTTTTCAAACTCATCATACTGTTTTCAAGTAGTGTTCTAAAGAAATCGGAAGCGTGGTAAAACTCAATAATTTCATTAAAACGACCTGCATCTTCATATTTTTTCAAAGCAGTTCCAACACCATAAAAACCGGGAACATTTTGTTTTAACTGACTCCAACTTCCTACAAAAGGAATCGCTCTCAAGGAAGCAAAATCCAGAGAATCTGAAGTGGAACGTTTGCTTGGTCTACTGCCAATATTGGTTTTTGCATAGTATTTTAACGTACTCATTTGTTCTAAGTAGGGCAAAAACTGAGGATGATTTTTAAAGTCAATATAGGTTTTGTAGCTGGTTGCAGCCATGTCTTCCATGAGTTTTCGGTGATGTTCGTTCAATTGATCTTTGGTGAACATTTCGTTTTTGATACCTGAACTTAATAGTTGTTCTAAATTAAACTGCGAAGATTCTTCTGTGCCGAAATTAGAACTAATTGTTTGACCTTGAATGGTTAACTGAATTTCTTTGTCTTCAATTGTTGGCCCTAAAGAAGCATAAAATTGATGTGTTTTTCCTCCTCCTCTTGCAGGTGGTCCTCCACGTCCGTCAAAGAAAATAACATCCACATCAAATTCTCTTGAAATTTGTGTAAGTGCTTCTTTGGCTTTAAAAATCCCCCAATTTGCCATTAAATAACCACCATCTTTTGTGCCATCAGAAAAACCTAACATCACAGTCTGTTTGTTTTTTCTTTTGGTTAAATGGTATCTGTAGGCATGGTTTGTATATAAAGTTCGCATCACGTTACTCGCATTTTCCAAATCATCCACGGTTTCAAAAAGCGGAATGACATCTACTGGCAATTCGTTTTCAAATCCACATAAATTTAACATGGCAAAGGTTTGCATCACATTTAAAGCTGATTGATTGTTGCTAATAATGTATCTATTTGCACCACGCTCGCCATTGCGACTTTGTATTGTTTTGAGCGCATAAATCGATTCAATAGTACTTACAGACATTTCATCTGACAAAATACTTGGATCGATATTTCCTTTTACTAAGGATAAAACTTCAATTTGCTCTTCTTCAGAAAGTGAGTGGTAATTTTTTGGAAAAGTAGTATCGCCAGTTGCTAATAAATCGGTTACAATTTGTGTAAATGCTTGGTGATGCACTCTGCTATCTTGTCTGATGTCAAGTGTTGCAAAATGGAATCCAAAAATGCGTACTTTATTGATAAAATCATTCAATTCTTCAATAAACAACGATTGATGGTTTTTTTCAATAATATCTCTTGCTTCATACAATTCGTCTAGCAAAATTTTTTGCGAAAAATTGATTTTCTCATAACTTCGAATGACATGTTTGTATAATCGTTTTTCTATTCTTGATAAAATTTCTTGCACACCATCAAACGTAAAACGTCTTTTAAGACGTCTTACATCTCTGTAATAATTTCTTAAAATTGTTTGACGCAAACGCTCTGCAACATCTAACGTAATTTGAGTAGTTACAAAAGGATTTCCATCTCTATCTCCACCTGGCCAGAATCCTAGATCAATAATTTCGTTATCAATAGGATTTCCATCGTAAATATTATCTTGAATGTAGTTGTAAATTTTACTTACTGAATGATAAAAAACGTTTTCTAAATACCAAATCAAACTTACAGCTTCGTCAAAAGGTGTTGGTTTTTTCTTTTTGTAAAAAGGAGTTTTTCCTAATTGTGCTAATAATTTTTTGATGAGCAATAAATCATCATTTCTAATTGCTTTGTCTAAATCTGTAATGATTCCTAAAACACTTCCTGGATAAAACTGTGTTGGGTGCGCTGTTAATACAACGCGTACTTTAAAATCCTCTAAATGATTTTTCAGCGCTTCTTTTTTATCATTTAAAAAAGCCATTTCTTTTGAGTTTCTAAGTGTTCCAATTCCGTCCATATTATTCACGATTGGAAAGGCGGCATCTTCTATGGCGTCAAACAAAACTACTTGGCGTTCAATATATTGAATAAAACGAAATAGCAAATCATTTTCTTCTTTATCAGAAGGATTTTCTTGGTATTTTTTAAAAAAAGTTTCAATAATTTCTGTAGGATTTTTTCCTTCCTGAAACCCTTTTTCACACACTTTATGAAAAAGAGGCAGCAATACTCCAGTATTGGTAATTGTATCAAATGGGAGCGTTATAAAAATGCTGTTATAAATTTGATATTTAGAGAGAACATTATTGTTAAATCTCGCCAATTTGGGGATTGCAGTCATAGTCTTCAAGTTTTAAGATGTGAAATTACGAAAAACCAAAAACAAAGAAGCTAGCTTTATCTAAATAATATGCAAAATAATTACGAAAACGATATAAATTTGAGTAATTAATTACGAAAAACTTAGTTTTTAAACAAAACTCATAAAATGTGTTCAAAATTTAAGATTCAAAATCCAAGATTTGAATGTTAAAGAGTTGAATTTTTATCAATTTTCTTGAAACCTTTTCAAACCAATTTCTAACCATTTTTGATAGGTTTCCACATCCGAATATTGTTGTGGAATATTTAAAATTTCCAACTCAGGACTCATTAGAATATAATAAGGTTGTGAAGCATTTTTAAAATTGATGACTTGAAAAGTAGCCCATTTATCACCCACAGTTTTTATTTCTTTGGTTTTTCCATTGGATTTTAAAAAGGTAAATTGCTGTTCTTTTGGGAGTTGTTTTTCATTGTCATCTACATACAAAGAAATTAGAATAACTTCGTTTTTCAAGAGTTGATAAATTGCTGGATCACTCCAAACATTTTCTTCCATTTTTCGGCAATTTACGCAAGCCCAACCTGTAAAATCAAGCAAAATGGGTTTGTTTTGCAATTTTGCAGCAGCCAAACCTTCATCAAAATCTTTGTAACAATCCAATCCTAAGGGACAATCGCTTTCTTGATTGTAAATACTGTAAAATTGTGGAGGTGGAAAACCACTCAATAAACTCAAATTCCAAGTTGGATTTTTCAAAACCCCAGGTGATAAATACACCACAAATGCTATCAAAAATACTCCAAAAGAAATTCGTGAATATGATAATTTCTTGACAGGAGCATCATGTGGAAATTTGATTTTTGCAAATACATACAAGGCAAGTAGCACAAAAATAAGTATCCAAATTCCGATGAAAATTTCTCTTTTTAAAATGCCCCAATGACCTACTAAATCAGCATTTGATAAAAATTTGAATGCAAAAGCGAGTTCAATAAAACCCAAAATAACTTTGGTAGTATTCAACCATCCACCAGATTTTGGTAATGAATTTAACCAATTTGGAAACAACGCAAACAACGCAAATGGCAATGCCAAAGCCAATCCAAAACCAGTCATTCCTGTTGTTAATTGAGTTGCGCCACCATCCGAACTTAAAGAGCCTGCCAACAATGAGCCCAAAATGGGTCCTGTACACGAAAATGAAACAATTGCCAAAGTCAATGCCATGAAGAAAATTCCGACAAAACCACCCACAGAAGAAGCTGAATCCATTTTGTCTCCCCAAGAACTTGGCAAGGTGATTTCGTAAAATCCGAAGAATGAAAACGCAAAAAATACCAATATCATAAAAAAGAAGGTATTCAACCAAACATTGGTGGAAATGGTATTTAAAATTTCAGGATTTAAATTGTCTAAAAAGTGAAAAGGAACGCTTAATAGCATATAAATCAATACAATAAAAAAACCATATAAAATGGCGTTGAAAATTCCCTTTTTTTTGTCTTGTGATTGTTTGGTAAAAAAAGATACTGTTAAGGGAATCATTGGAAATACACAAGGTGTTAACAGGGCTAGCAAACCACCTACAAAACCCAAAATAAAAATGCCCAATAATCCTGTTGATTTTTCGGAAGATGAAGAAGTTGAAAGTTCTAAAAGTTCTGTGTTTTTTAAATCTAATTGCAGTTCTTGGGATAATTTTTTGCTTTTTTCATCAATTGAAATGGTTTCCGTGATTGCTTTTCCTGTCAATGAAATCGTGAAATTTTCATCAACATTGATGCACGCAGTTTCGCAAACTTGGCCAAAAAAATTGAGTTTTATCTGAGTGATTTTTTTATTGGTAAGCTGAATTCTTTGGGTAATTTTTGCAGTTTCTTTAAAGACAATTTCTTCTTTTTCCCACACATCAGAATATTTTTTAAAAGTGGTTTCTTCCTTCGCTTTTCCAACCAATTCATAGCCAGTTTCGCCATTTTGAATTGTAATTTCTAAAGGCAAAGAAGCGCCATCTGGATTGTATTGAGAGTACAAATACCAACCTTTAAAAAGTTGTGCTTTGAATACGATGTCATATTCGGTTTCAGAAATATTTTGAACTTCTGTGGAAATTAAAATTGGATTATCAGCATTTTGCGCTTTCATGAAAAAAACACTCAAAAGTGATATTATAATTAGAAATTGCTTCATGATTTGTAGGTAATTTGTAAACTATTTTCGGTTGTTGAGTCTGCTAAAAAACGGCTGTCTTGTCTGTGATTGATGACCCAAATAATTTCGTTTTCAACAGTGCAAAGCAACCAAGTTTTTTCTTTTTCTAGGAGCGAAAATTTCTCATCTTTAAAATACTTGCTCAATTTTTTTTTGCCTTGCATTCCTGTAGGACAAAAGTAGTCCCCATTTTGCCATTTTCTTATAATTAATGGATATTTTAACAACTCTTTAGCTACTGAAATAGTATTTCTAGCTTCGCTATTTTTTGATGAATTTGTTTCAAAAGTTAAAAAAATAGGATTTGATATTTGTGATTGATGTTCCAAAATTTCAAAGCTTTCTGAATCGCTTTTTTTAGTAGTGATTTTATCTAAAATCAAAAAATCTCTATCTTTTAACAATACATGTGTTTTAGAAAAAACCTGTTTTCCTGATTGTGATGTGAGCAAATCAACAACATTATTCCATTCTGTAAACTGATATTTTTTCAAAAGTTGATACAAATACGCTTTTGGATTTGACAATTTGTTGATTTTTGAAATATCAAAAAATAACATTCCGTCTTTTTCAACACTAATTTTTGCTGAAACTTCATCAATGCGATCATCAATAATTTGTTGCGCATCTTGTAAATATTGAATTGTATTTGCAAAGGAATCTAACAAACTAGGATTGATTTCTTTCAAAATCGGAATTACTTGATGCCTAATATTATTTCGAAGGTATTTTGTAGTTGCATTTGAGCTGTCTTCACGCCATTCTAAATTATTTTCAATGGCATATTCCAAAATTTCAGCTCTTGAAAATGGCAATAGAGGACGAATGATATTTCCGTTTGTTGAGGGAATTCCAGTAAAGCCCTCCAAGCCTGAACCACGGGTTAGATGTATCAAAAAAGTTTCTAGAGAATCATCTAAATGATGTGCTGTCAAAATAACATCAAATTGATGTTTTTGTGCCAATTCTTGAAACCAGTTGTAACGCAATTCTCTGGCGGCAATTTGGATAGAAATCTGCTTTTTTTTAGCGACTAATGCTGTTTCAAAAAAAGTTGTAAAAATCTGATTAGACGATAATTGAGATAATTTTATAACAAATCCTTCATCTAAATCACTTTCTTGGTTTCGTAATTTAAAATTGCAATGGGCTAAATAAATATTCAATTTTAATTGATTGCATAAATGCATCAAAACAACAGAATCTAATCCTCCAGAAATAGCCAACAATAGTTTTGAATCCTTTAAAAAAGGAAAATTCGTTTTTATATGTTGTTCAAATTTTTGGAGCATT
>JANQTK010000182.1:4726-10646 GCA_030731695.1 Polaribacter sp. | reverse complement strand
ATCCTTTAAAAAAGGAAAATTCGTTTTTATATGTTGTTCAAATTTTTGGAGCATTACAAGCCAAAAGTACGTTTTTTAGAGTTGTGAGTTCAACCAATCAACCACATCTTGCATCATTTCTTCTTTGCACAAATCATGTTGCAATTCGTGATAACCACCTTCGTACAATTTCAAGGTAGCATTTACGGCATTTTTAGCAAATGCTTGACTGCCTTTGTAATCGATAATTTTGTCATCTGTTCCATGCAAAATCAACATTGGCACTGTCAATCTATTTCCGTATTCAATTGCCAATTTTCCTGATTCAATGAAGGTTATTGAAAAATTTGGACTGATTTGATCGTGAACTAAAGGATCATTGATGTATTTTTCTACTTCAGTGAGATCTCTTGATAAATCATTAGGATTCAATTCATTTCCCATTGTAATTGAGGGTGCAATTTTTTGAAGGATTTTTCCTGCAAAAAGCTTGATTATTGGAGGTTGAAAAGCCAATTTTAAAAACGGACTTGTGGCAATTACGCCTTTCAAATCATGACTTTTTCTCAACACATAATTGATAACAGCATTGCCACCCATGGAATGACCATATAAGAAAATCGGTTTTTCAGGAAACAAAGCTGTTGCTTTTTCAATAGTTGCTGTGATGCTATCTAAAACCGCATCAAAACTTGGATTGTGACCACGTTTTCCCTCGGTTTTTCCATGTCCAAAATGATCAAAAGCTACTACCGAAAAATCATTATCCGTTAGTTTTTTGGCAACATTCGCAAAACGACCAGAATGTTCTCCCATTCCATGTGCCAACACTACAACCGCTTTTGTGGTTTTAGCTTCCCAAACTTGACCGTAAAATTTGGTGTTGTAAATCGTAAAATTAAATTCAGAATGTTTCATGATTGTTGCTTTTTTAGCCAAATTCTAATTTCTTTTCTTAATGATACTTCTGGTTTTGGTAAAGGAATTGATTTGCCAAACTGCTTACTTCTTTTAAATTTTGAAAATGTTGTTTTTATTTGCTTCCATTCTTCTGGATACAATTCCAAAAATGTATTGAAAATAGATTGTTCAGTTTGTTTTTCTTTTGATGCATCAAAAATGCACCTAAGTTTTTCCTCTAGATTGGCTATCATTCAGTAAATATAATCAAATCTATGGTCAATTTAACAACACAAATTTCATCGCTTTTGCTTTCAATAAGCACTCTTCATATTCTTTTTCGGGATTTGATTTTGCAGTAATCGCACTTCCTACAGAAAATGAAACATATTTTTTTTCAGCATTGTATAAAATACTTCTGATGACCACATTGAAATCAAAATTTCCTTCAGGCGTAAAATAACCAACGGCACCAGAATACAATCCGCGTTTGGTAGCTTCGTATTTTTCAATAATTTTCATGGCAGAAACTTTGGGTGCGCCAGTCATACTTCCCATAGGAAAAGTAGTTTTTATCACTTCAACAGGATGCGTATTTTCTTCAATTTCTGATACTACTGTAGAAATCATTTGATGCACTTGTTTAAACGAATACACTTTGCATAATTCTTCAACAACAACACTTCCTTTTTTTGCAGTTTTTGACAAATCGTTTCTTACCAAATCTACAATCATCACATTTTCAGAACGTTCTTTTGGATCTCTTGCCAAATCTGATGCAATTTTTTCATCATCAATTGAACTGATTAAACGTTTTGCAGTTCCTTTTATGGGTTGTGAAATGATTTTAGTACCTTCTTTTCTGATATATCTTTCAGGGGAAGCTGATAACAAATACTGATGATTCATTTTCAAAAAAACCGCAAAAGGAGGTTCAGAGATGTTGTTTAAATCTTGATAAACTTTTAGCGGATTGATCTCGGCATTTTCTGCATAAAATTCCTGACAAAAATTAGCTTCATAAATATCTCCTTTGTGAATATGTTGTAAAATATCGGTTACTTTTTGATGATATTCATCTTTGTGAATTCGTAATTTTATTTTAATTGAACTATGTTCACCTTGAGCGCAGTCGAAAGGTTTAGATTGTAAGATTTCGTTAAAATCAACTTCCATTTCATCATCCACCATTTGTAAATAGTGAAATTCGATGGAATTTCCTTTGATAAAAATAATTTTTTGAGGTTGAAAAAAGAACAAATCAGCAAAATCTAATCCATCAAAATTATTGGATGAAAGCTGTTCCGTATCATTTTTTACATCATAGGAAATGTATCCAAAAATATAATCTTGAGTGATTGTTTGATATTCTTTTAGTTTTTCAAAAGCATGATGAAAGTCCGTTTTTATAGAAGTAAATTCATCCACAGCCAACGCACAATCAAAACTTGAATATTGCTGTTGATAGTTGTTTGAATCTAAAAAAATAGCCGTTTCAAATTGTTGCGACCAAGCTAATAAGTGTTTTTTAAAAGCGGGAATATCATCAATAGTAAAACGTGAAATAGTTCTCTGCATTTTGTAAGCAAAAAAACCTCACAGTTCCAAAATTTCGGGATTGTGAGGTTTCGTTTATGTTTTATTGTTTTTAAGCATTCAAAGGTTTTCCATCCCAAGCCGCTTTTGCAGCTTCTTTTACAGCTTCAGCATACGTTGGATGTCCATGACAAATTCTTGCTAAATCTTCTGCAGAAGCTCTAAATTCCATTGCAACTGCAGCTTCCATAATTAAATCAGCAACTCTTGCACCTACCATGTGAACTCCTAAAATTTCGTCTGTTTTTTTGTCAGCCAACACTTTTACAAATCCGTCAAGATCGCCACTTGCTCTAGATCTTCCTAAAGCACGCATTGAAAATTTACCCGCTTTATAATCGATTTTTGCCGCAATTAATTCCTCTTCTGTTTTTCCAACAGCAGCAACTTCTGGCCAAGTGTACACAATTCCAGGAATCAAATTATAATCAATATGTGGTTTTTCACCAGCAATAAATTCAGCCACAACAACGCCTTCTTCTTCAGCTTTGTGTGCTAACATAGCACCTTTTACCACATCACCAATCGCATAAATATTAGCAACATTGGTTTGCAAATGACTATTGATTTCAACTTGCCCTTTTTCATTGACTTTTACGCCCACTTTTTCCAATCCTAAACCTTCAGTATACGGTTTTCTACCAACAGAAACCAAGCAGTAGTCACCTGTAAAAGTAACTTCTTCGCCTTTTTTATTGGTGGCTTTTACAGTAATTTCATCACCATTTCTTTCTACAGATGTTACGCCATGACTCACATAAAAATCCATTCCTTGTTTTTTCAGAACTTTTTGCAATTCTTTAGAAACATCTGCATCCATAGTTGGTGTAATCTTTGGCGCGTATTCAATCACTTTTACATCTGCGCCCAAACGTGCATAAACAGAACCCAATTCTAACCCAATAACTCCACCACCAATTACAATTAGATTTTTTGGAACTTCTTTTAATTTTAAAGCTTCAGTAGAAGTAATGATGCGTTCTTTATCAATATTGATAAAAGGTAAATTTGCTGGTTTTGAACCTGTTGCAATGATGATATTTGTGCCTTCAATCACTTCAGATGAACCATCCTTTTTTGTGATTTTTACGTGCGTTGCATCTTCAAACGAACCCAAACCTTCAAAAACATCAATCTTGTTTTTATCCATCAAATACTTGATTCCACCTGTAGTGGTTTCTACAACAGTTGCTTTTCTTTCAATCATTTTTGAAAAATCAAACGAAGGATTTTCTACTGAAATTCCGTGTTCTGCAAAATGATGAGTGGCATCGTAATAATGATGAGAAGAATCTAACAACGCTTTTGATGGAATACAACCCACATTTAAACAGGTGCCTCCAAGAGTTGCATATTTTTCAATAATGGCTACTTTTTTTCCTAATTGTGAGGCTCTTACTGCAGCAATATATCCTCCAGGACCAGAACCAATAACAATGATATCGTACTTCATGCTAAATTTATTTTGGGTTACAAAAATACAGATAATTTTAAAGAATGAAGCTAGAATTTTGTAGATTTACTCATTGAAAATTTTAAAATCTGAATTATGAAAATTCTAAAAAAAATAGGAATTGTTTTATTGCTGCTTTTAGTGGTTGCTCAGTTTTTTGGGCCTGATAAAAACGAAGGAGATTTAGCGTCTGTAACTCCATTTATTGAGGAAACAAATCCACCAGCAGAAGTGCTTACTATCTTAAAAACTTCTTGTTTTGATTGCCATTCAAATAACACAAGATATCCTTGGTATAGCAGCATTACACCTGTTAATTATTGGTTGGCAGATCACGTAAAAGACGGAAAAAAACACTTGAATTTTTCGGATTGGAGTTCATATACTCTAAAGAAAAAAGAACATAAAATGGACGAATTGCATGAAGAAGTTGCCAAAGGAGAAATGCCTTTAGATTCCTATACTTGGACACATGGTGATGCCAATTTAACGCAAGAGCAAATTGATGCCATTGTTACTTGGGGCAAAAAAGCTCAGGCAGATTATAAGCAACAAATGAGTACAAAATAGTTGACAAAAAAAAAGCTTTTAATAATTGGAACTGTTTGGGTTGAACCCAATTCTTCTGCTGCTGGCAGTAGAATGTTGCAATTGATTGAGTTATTTTTAAAACATCAATTTGTTATTACGTTTGCTTGTACTGCAAAAAAATCTGACAATGCTTTTGGCTTAGATTCTTTAGGAATTCAGGAGGTTGATATTCTGTTGAATGATGCTTCTTTTGATGCGTTTATTACAAATCTGAATCCAGATTTTGTGCTTTTTGATCGTTTTTTAACAGAAGAACAATTTGGTTGGCGCGTATTGGAAAACTGCCCAAAAGCAATGACCATTTTAGATACCGAAGATTTGCATTGTTTGCGAAAAACTCGCGAAATCTGTTTGAAAAACAACATCAATTTTTCTTTTGATGAACTCAAAAAACAAGAGATTACCAAGCGTGAAATTGCTTCCATTTTACGATGCGATTTGTCTTTAATTATCTCCACTTTTGAAATGGATTTATTGCAATCGGTTTTTAAGATTGATAAAAAAATACTGTATTATTTGCCCTTTTTGTTTGATAAAATTGATAAAAAACAACAAAAAGCATGGAAAACTTTTGACCAAAGAGAACATTTTGTTTTCATAGGAAACTTTTTACACAAACCCAATGTAGATGCAGTGATCACTTTAAAAAATGAAATTTGGAGTGAAATACGAGAATATCTTCCTGAAGCTGAGGTTCATATTTATGGAGCGTATGTGACGCAACAAATTCAACAATTACATACTAAAAAAGAAGGATTTATCATCAAAGGGTTTGCAGAAAACGCCAAAGAAGTTGTTGAAAATGCCAGAGTCCTTTTAGCACCTTTGCGTTTTGGAGCAGGCATCAAAGGGAAACTTGCAGAAGCGATGCTTTGTGGAACGCCAAGTGTAACCACTTCCATTGGTGCTGAAGGAATGTGTGATCGATTTCCTTGGCCAGGGTTTGTGGAAGATAATTTTTCTGATTTTGCGTTGATGTCAGTAGAATTGTATCGAAATAAAAATATGTGGATACAATTACAAGAAACTGGAGTAGACGTTGTAAATTATGTTTATAATAAACAGAAATTGGGTTTTGTTTTTATCAATAAAATACAAGAAATTCAACAAGATTTAGAACAACATAGAACTCAAAATTTCTTAGGAAGTTTGTTGCAACATCAAACGCTTCAAGCTACTAAGTATTTGAGTAAATGGATTGAGGAGAAAAATAAGTAGTTCAGGTGTAAACAAAAATTTTACAGGAACTATTATTCAACAGGTTCATAATCAATAGGTAAACTATTGGCAAACTTTTCATAAGCCCAATAACCCTCATAATACACATCTAAAGGAGAAACTAAAATTCCGTTTTTGTCTAAAATAGTTGGGATATTTAAAGCAATAATCGAAGAAGTTTGT
>JANQTK010000182.1:0-4626 GCA_030731695.1 Polaribacter sp. | reverse complement strand
GGTCTTTCTGGATTTGGAACTCTCTTAAATTGATGAATGATAAAACCTTCTTGATACGTTGTGTTTTTTAATAGAGATTGATAAAAATGAGTGTAAGAACCATTATACGCAGTCAATCTATTTTTTTTCCATTGAAGTTGTTTTCTTTTAGACCCTTTTAAATTTTCATATCTTGAGTAACCAAGATAGGAAACCATATTTTTATTGATGGTAAAATCTTCTAATTCATATATAATTTTATATCCTAAACTTTTATGTTTTATTTCTAAAGGTCTTCTGGCAATTGCAATTAAAACGTTATTTTTTGCATCAAAATTAAAATGTAAAACTTCAGGATTTAAAATTTCACAATCTTTTGCAATTTCAGTTTTTCCAATAAATTCACTTTTAAAAGTATCCAAATTGTATTTCCATTCATCATCATACACTGTTTTTGTAATCACAATTTCATCTAACGTATTTTCCTCTTCCTCTAATTTAAAAACCAATAATTTGTTTTTAGATGATGTATTTAAACTATAAACTATTTTTTTGTATCCTAAGTATGAAACAACCAATTCATACTGACCTTCTTTAACTTCTAATGAAAACTTTCCTTCATTATTGGTAGTTGTTCCAAGCATTGTGTTGTTAAAATACACAGCAGCTCCTTCTAAAGGGCCATTTTTTTCAGTAACAATTCCGTTAATTGTAATTTGTGCAAAAGCTGCAAACTGAATAAAAATTAGGATAAAAAAGAATCGGTTTTTCATTTTATAAAAATAGAAAATGAAAAACCGATTTAAGAAAAAAGTTTGTTAATTAGTGTGAATTTTTTAAACCAATCCCGCACGTTTTAACAATGCATCTGGTTTTGGTTCTTTGCCTCGAAAACGTTTGTACAAATCCATAGGTTTTTGGGTACCGCCTTTTGACAGTATATTTTCTTTGAATTTTGTAGCCACTTCTTTATCAAAAATGCCTTTTTCTAAAAAGTATTCAAACGCATCTGCATCTAACACTTCTGCCCATTTGTATGAGTAATATCCTGCAGAATATCCACCTTGAAAAATATGTGAAAATGCGGTGCTCATACAATTTTCTGCCACATCTGGATATAATTTTGTATCGGAAAAAGCCTCATTTTCAAAATCTTTGATTGATGTTATTTCTGACGGATTTTCACTATGCCATTTCATGTCTAAAATTCCAAAACTCAATTGACGCAAGGTTTGCATTCCTTCATGAAAACTGGCTGATTCCTTGATTTTCTCCACATATTTCATCGGAATAATTTCACCAGTTTTGTAATGTTTTGCAAACAATTCTAAGGCTTCTTTTTCATAACACCAATTTTCTAAAACCTGACTTGGTAATTCCACAAAATCCCAAGAAACTGATGTTCCAGATAAACTTGTATAGGTGGTGTTTGCTAACATTCCATGCAATGCATGACCAAATTCGTGAAACAACGTAGTTACTTCATTAAAGGTTAATAATGATGGTTTTGTGGCAGTTGGTTTTGTAAAATTACAAACAATGGACACGTGAGGGCGTTCATTGATGCCATTTTGTATGAATTGTGATTTGTAAGAAGTCATCCAAGCACCATTTCTTTTTCCTTTTCTTGGATGAAAATCAGCATAAAAATAGGCGATAAAATTGTCTTTTGAATCCCAAACTTTATACGTTTTTACATCTTGATGGTATTTGTCAATGTCAAAAACTTCTTCAAAATGCAAATCGAATAATTTATTGGCGATGCTAAAAACACCCGCAATTACATTTTCTAACTGAAAATAAGGTTTTAGCTGTTCTTGATCTAAATCAAACAATTCTTTCTTTAATTTTTCTGCATAATACGCACCATCCCATTTTTGAAGTTGATCAATTCCGTCTAATTTTTTAGCGTAATTTTCAAGATGTTTGAATTCTCTTTCAGCTGCAGGTTTTGCTTTTTGAAGTAATTCGTTCGAAAATTCGATTACTTTTTCAGGAGTTTCAGCCATTCGTTCTTCCAAAACAAAATGCGCATGCGATTTGTATCCAAGTAAATTGGCTCTTTCATTTCGCAGTTTAACGATGTTTAAAACGATTTGTTCGTTGTTATATTCATTATTTTGAAAGCCTTTTTTACCAGCAGCAATCGCCAATTTTTTACGCAATTCTCTATTGTCAGCATAGGTTAAAAACGGAACATAACTTGGAAAATCTAATGTAAAAATATATCCTTCTTTATTTTTTTCTTTTGCGATTTCTTGGGCAGCTTCTTTTGCAGATTCAGGTAAACCAGCAAGGTCTTTTTCATCTGTTAAATGCATTTCAAAAGCATTGGTTTCGGCCAATACATTCTCTCCAAATTGTAACGAAAGTTTTGATAATTCACTGTCAATTTTGCGCAAATTCGATTTTTTTTCTTCGGATAAATTTGCCCCATTTCTAGCAAAACTTTTGTATTGTTTTTCTAACAACATGTCTTCTTCTGGCGATAATTGCAAACTGTCTTTTGAATCAAATACCGATTTTACTCTGGCAAATAACGCTTCATTTAAAGTAATATCATTTCGGAATTCACTTAGCCAAGGAGAAATTTCTTGTGCAATTTTTTGAATTTCATCATTCGTTTCAGCAGCATTTAAATTGAAAAAAATACTGGTAATTCTGTTGAGTTTTTCACCAGCAAAATCTAGGGCAACTGTGGTGTTTTCAAAAGTCGGTTTTTCAGGATTTGAGACAATAGCATCAATTTCAGCTTTTGCCATTTCAATTGCTTTTTCGATGGCTGGTTTGTAATGTTCAGGAGCAATTTTAGAAAATGGAGCTGTATTAAAATCTTGTAAAAGTGGATTCATGTACTGAGAGTTCAAAGTTTAAAATTCTAGGTTCAGGGTTAATTTTGAATGTTAAATTATGAATTACGAACCTTTTTTGACGCTTGTTCTACTTTCATTTTTAAACCTTCTTTGTAGGTAATAATTTTATCTAACACACATTTATCAGAAGCGCCTATAATTTGTGCAGCTAAAATTCCAGCATTTTTGGCGCCATTTAACGCAACAGTTGCCACAGGAACACCTCCTGGCATTTGTAAAATAGACAATACAGAATCCCATCCATCAATAGAATTACTACTTTTTACAGGAACACCAATTACTGGCAAAGGACTCATACTAGCTACCATTCCTGGCAAATGTGCTGCACCTCCTGCACCTGCAATTATTACTTTGATGCCTCGTAAATGAGCATTTTTTGCGTAATCAAATAATTTTTCAGGAGTTCTGTGAGCAGACACTATATCTACTTCGATTTGAATGTCAAAACTTTCTAAAATATCAATGGCTTCTTGCATTACTGGAAGATCAGAATCACTTCCCATTATTATTCCTATCATGAGTTAATTTATTAGGTTGATAATTACATTTATCATCATTTCTTTTTCTGAGGGATTACTTTCGGCAATTAGTAAAGTTAACGCGACCAAAGTATTATTTTCTATTCTTTTTGTTTGATCAATTTTATATAAATAGTTATTTTTATCCAGATACCAAACAAATAACCAAGCTGCAATTCGTTTGTTTCCATCACTAAATGAATGGTTTTTTACTACAAAATACAAAAGATTTGCCGCTTTTTCTTCAATACTTGGATACAATTCTTTTCCATCAAAAGTTTGATCAATAGTTGCAATAGAACTTTTGAATGATTGGTCTTTTTCGTTTCCAAATAAATTAGAACCTCCAAATTTTATTTTTAATTTTTCGATGGCACTTTTTGCTTCTTTATATTCAATTTTATAAGAAACAACATTGTTAACATTATTTTTTGTTAATGACTGATGATCAAATCTGTCTAAAATATCAAGAGCAGCAGAATAATCAGCTAAAATAGCAAGTAAACCTTCAGTTTCGTTTGTAATTTTTGATGTTCTTTGAATAAGTTGAATTGTTTTTTGGAGTTGTTCTAATCGTTTTTCATTGATAGAGTATCCTTTTAACAAATGTTCTTTTATAATATTTGTTGCCCAAATTCTAAATTCTGTTGCAATTTTAGATTTTACTCTATATCCAACAGAAATGATTACATCCAGATTATAGTGAGCAACCTCTCTTTCTACAGATCTTTCTCCTTCTTTTCGAACTAGTGCAATTTTTGCACTAGTTGAAAATTCATTAAGCTCACCTTCTGCAAAAATATTTTTAATATGCTTATTGATTAAAGTTCTATTTTTATCAAATAGAGCCGCAATCTGAAGTTCTGTTGCCCAAAATGTTTGCTTACTTTCATCTAATACAACCTCAAACTTATTGTTCTCATGTGAAGATTTAAAAGAAATTAATTTATTCATTTCGTAATAACTCGTATTGTTTCTTTCACTTTTTGAGCAATTTCTCTAGCTGTATCAATGTCTTTATTAACAATCGTTACATGTCCCATTTTACGAAAAGGGCGTGTTTCTTTTTTTCCATAAATGTGAGGCGTTACACCATCAATTCGTAAAACGTCTTCAATATTTTCGTAGAAAACTTGACCCGAAAAACCTTCTTCACCTACCAAATTCACCATAATTCCGGCAACTTTGCTTTCGGTATTTCCTAAAGGAAGATTTAAAATTGATCGTAAATGTTGTTCAAATTGATTGGTATAACT
>JANQTK010000181.1:15495-16842 GCA_030731695.1 Polaribacter sp. | reverse complement strand
TTGAAGATGAAAATGAGAATAATAAAATCAATTTTTATACTTCTTTATACCACACAATGATTGCTCCGAATTTGTATCAAGATGTGGATGGAAGATACAGAGGAATGGATTTAGAAATTCATCAAACTACTGATTTTGAATACTATACCGTTTTTTCTTTGTGGGATACGTATAGAGCTGCACATCCTTTATTCACCATTATTGAACAAAAGCGAACCAATGATTTTATCAATACTTTTTTAGCAAAATATGATGAAGGTGGCATCATGCCCATTTGGGATTTAGCCGCAAATTACACTGGTTGTATGATTGGGTATCATGCAGTGCCTGTAATTGCTGATGCGTTTTTAAAAGGCATCAAAAATTATGATGCTGAAAAAGCATTTGAAGCCATGAAACATTCTGCGATGCAAGATAAATTGGGTTTGGAATCGTATAAAAAATTCGGATTTATTCCTGTGGAAAAAGAATCAGAATCGGTTTCTAAAACCTTAGAATATGCTTATGATGATTGGACAATTGCGCAAATGGCGAAAGCCTTAGGAAAGGAAAATGAGTATAAAATGTTTCTTGAAAGGGCTCAGAATTATAAAAACGTTTTCGATCCACAAACTCAATTTATGAGAGGACGTTTTAAGAACACCTGGTTTTCGCCATTTGATCCGTATGAAGTAAATTTCAATTATACAGAAGCAAATGCTTGGCAATACAGTTTTTATGTTCCTCAAGATATTTCAGGATTTATGAATTTATTAGGAGGAAAACAGCCATTAGAAAATCAATTGGATAAATTATTTACTGCAAAAAACGAAACTTCAGGTAGAGATCAAGCAGATATTACAGGATTGATTGGACAATATGCGCATGGAAACGAACCCAGTCATCACATGGCATATTTATACAATTTTGTAAATAAACCTTCAAAGACGCAAGAAAAAGTGCGTCAAATTTTGGCTGAAATGTATCAAAATTCGCCTGATGGAATTTCAGGAAATGAAGATTGTGGGCAAATGAGTGCTTGGTATATTTTCAGTTCATTGGGATTTTATCCAGTAACTCCAGGTTCAAATCAATACATTATTGGAAGTCCGTTGTTTGATAAAGCAACCATCAATTTAGAAAATGGAAAATCTTTTACAATTCAAGCAAAAAATAATTCAGTTGAAAATAAATACATCAAATCAATAAAATTAAATGGTGAGAATTATGAGTTTTCTTACCTCAATCATCAAGACATTATCAATGGTGGAACTTTGGTTTTTGAAATGACCAACAAACCCACAAATTGGGGTACAAAAGATGCATTTATTCCATCAACAGAAATCAAAGAACATCAAATTGTTGCTG
>JANQTK010000181.1:13738-15395 GCA_030731695.1 Polaribacter sp. | reverse complement strand
ATCCAAATATCAAAATTGATTTGCAATCTGAATATGCCAATCAATATAATGCAGGAGGTGATAATGCATTGATTGATGGTGTTTTAGGAACAGAAGATTTTAGAACAGGCACTTGGCAAGGGTATTTTGATACGGATGTTGTTGCGATTGTTGATTTAGGAACTATTAAAAAGATACAACTACTCCAAATCAATTTTTTAAAAGATCAAAGAAGTTGGATTTTTTTACCAAAAGAAGTGGAAATTTACACTTCCAATGATGGGGAAATTTTTAAAAAAAGCACTAATCTTTCTTTTCCAATTCCTGAAAATGAGGAAAATGTTTCTATAGAAACCATGAAATTATCAAAATTAGGAAACGCACGTTACATAAAAGTAATTGCAAAAAAATTAGGTACACTACCCACTTGGCATTTAGGCTATAAGCATGATGGCAGAAGTTGGTTGTTTATAGATGAAATTCAAATAAAATAAGACCATGAAACGAAGAAATTTTATAAAAAATAGTTTGGCATCGAGTGTTGGATTAATAACAATTTCAGGAACTTTATCAAGTTTCACTAAAAAATCAGCTCAAAAATCTGCTCTAATTTCAACTCCAATCAGACCTTTAGTCATTGCAACTTGGGATACACCTTTGGCAGTTGAAACCGCTGCAAAAGTTTTGGAAAAAGGAGGCTCAGCTTTGGATGCTGTTGAGCAAGGCTGCAGAATTGAAGAAGCCAATGAAAAAGGACAATCTGTTGGAAAAGGTGGATTGCCAGACAGAGATGGAAATGTCACTTTAGATGCGTGCATTATGGATTCATCAGGAAATTATGGAGCAGTTTTAGCGGTTAAAAACATAAAACATGTAGTTTCTGTGGCTAGAAAAGTGATGGAAGAAACTCCTCATGTGATGTTGGTTGGAGAAGGAGCTCAACAATTTGCCATTTCAAAAGGCTTTGAAAAAGAAGATTTATTGACAGAAGCATCCAAAAAAGCTTGGGAAAAATGGAAAGAAACCTCCGAATACAAACCAATCATCAATATTGAAAATCACGATACAATTGGCATGTTGGCAATTGACAAAGATGGCAATATTTCTGGTGCATGCACCACAAGTGGTTTGGCTTATAAAATGGCTGGTAGAGTAGGAGATTCGCCTATAATTGGAGGAGGCTTGTTTGTTGATAATGAAATTGGAGGAGCATCAGCAACTGGTTTGGGTGAAGAAGTTTTGAAAACAGTTGGTAGTTTTTTGATTGTAGAATTGATGCGTCAGGGAAAATCTCCGCAAGAAGCTTGTGAAATTGCGATAGACAGAATTGTAAAAAAACCTGGGAAAAATTTCAAGGATTTTCAAGTGGGTTATATTGCTGTGAACAAACAAGGTGAAGTTGGAGGGTATTCTATTCACGAATGGTTTAGTTACAATGTGTATCAAAATGGAGAAAATAAAAACATCAAATCTGATTTTTATAACAAAGGATAACCATGTCAACAGTCAATCAAAAATCATACAAAAGTGGCTTTATTTTTTTAACAACACTTTTTTTTCTTTGGGGATTTATCACTGTTTTAGTGGATAGTTTGGTGCCAAGATTGAAAGATATTTTTGAAATGTCGTATGCAAAAACAGTGTTGGTTCAGTTTGCATTTTTTACTGCTTTTTTTGT
>JANQTK010000181.1:9900-13638 GCA_030731695.1 Polaribacter sp. | reverse complement strand
ATTGCGCCCATAGTTGGAGCCTTATTTTTGTTGAGTGATTCTGTAAAATCATCTTCTGAAATTGGGTTGCTTACTGAAGTTGAGCGGAAAAATTATTACATTTCAGAAGCAGCAACTGTTCAAACTCCGTTTTTGTTGATTGCGCTTTCAATTTTCTTATTGGCGATTATTTTTGCATTTATCAACTTACCCAAAGTCATGCAAGTAAGTCCAAAAGGAGGATATATCACGTTGCTTAAAAAGAAATCATTATTGATGGGTGCTTTTGGGATTTTTGTTTATGTAGGCGCAGAAGTTGCTATTGGAAGTTTTTTAGTGAATTATTTTTTTGAGATGAATTTGGCAACCATCATTTCAGAAAATCAACTCATGATGCAAATTGCAAACACCATTGCAAACACGTTTAATAAAACATTTACAGATGCAGACCCAAAATCGTTATTGGGAATTTTTGTGATTTTTTATTGGGGAGGAGCTATGATTGGAAGATTTGTAGGTTCGTATTTAACGAAAATCATGCTTCCAGGAAAAGTGTTGAGCATTTTTTCATTTTTTGCAATTTTCATGATTTTAATCTCCATAAATACAGATGGATTGTTGTCTATGTGGTCAATGTTAGCTGTTGGATTATTCAATTCCATCATGTTTCCGACGATTTTTACGCTGAGTTTAGAAGGTTTAGGAGATTTAAAAGCACAAGCCTCAGGATTGTTGTGTATGGCAATTGTAGGTGGTGCCATTATTCCTTTTGCCTTTGGAAGTTTGATTGACAATTTTGGTTTTAAAACCGCATTTGTATTGACAATTGGGTGTTATGGGTATATTTTATTTTTTGGGAGTTTTAAGGGGAAGAGAGTTTAGTTTTATTAATATAAGTTAAATTATTAAAAACAGTAAAGATTTAAAAATTAGTCCTTCAAGCTCTATCTTTAAAATTTACCACTCCACATTCTCATCAATAAACTGAATCAAGCTATTTGCCATTTTTTGTTGTTCTTGAATAGAAGGATGTCCTTCTGTTTCCTTGAAAGGCATGAAAAAAGTGTACACTTTTTGGTCATTCAAATTGCTTGCTGCTTTTTTAATGTAATCCATCCAAATTGAATTATTTTTAGTTGCATCCATGTTTCCTAGCATACAAATGATTTTTGCATCAGGGTAGTGATTTCTAATTTTTGAAACAAATTGCTGATATGCATTGATCATAAACTCCTCATTTGGGATTTTATCTTTAAAATTCAATTTATATTGTTCGTGATTTTTCATGTTCACTAACCAAGAATCATTTTGAAATAAATTAATCACTACAATATCAGGTTGGTATAAAGAAAAATTCCATTTACTTTTTGGGTCATTAGGGTGTAATCTATCATAAAGTTCAGGCATAATGATTGGAAACCAACTAATAGTTAATCCAATGCCACTTCTAGAAATGCAATGATATTCAGCATCAAAATGCCTAGCTGTGATGGCTGCATAACTCAAATAATTATTGGTATAGGTGCTATCAGGAGAATCTTTTCCTGAGAAATCTTCTACTGCATATCCTGAAGTGATGGAATTGCCGTAAAATTCTATTTTTCGTTTTCTTTTGGGTGATGCTGCTATAATTTTTGCATTTCCTTGAATTTGAAATCCATAAAAAGAGGTTGTTCCTCTAGTATATTCGGTTCGTTTAAAAATTTCTATGCGATGTGTTCCTTTTGATAAATTGGAGGCTAGCAAATGAAATTTTTTGATGGAATCTGGACGAAAAATAATTGGTTTTTCATCGTCAATAATCACATTGTAATAATTATCACCTTTTTCGTCTTTGAAAATTGCACCAATTGATGTTCCTTCAAAATTCAGTTTGATAGATGTCCCAGACCAAAATAATTGAACACTTTTTTGATTCGTCGAATCAATTCTACCTTCGTAAGCAATTTGTGGGTTTGAATATTTTATAAATAATTCTGGCTTTTCAGAAGCTGCTAAAGCAAGCATCAGAATAAATAAGAGAATGATTTTTTGGGAAAATAACTTCATAAAGCTTTGCTGATTGATTTCTATAGTTAAACAAATCTAGTTTTTTAAAGCCAATAAATAATAAGGAAAAAATAGAAACAACAAAAAACCCAAAACAATTTTGTTTTGGGTTTTATATTATAAAACTAACAACTATTTCTTCTTTTGTTGTTTTGCTTGTTGTTCTTGTGCTTGTTTCATTGCATCGTCAATTCGTTGTCTGAATTTACTTACTTTTACTGGTTTTTTCTTGTTTTCTTCAATTTGAGCATGAATTTTTTCTTCGTCAATTACAAAATGTTTGATAAACAACATGATAAAAATCGTCAATAAATTCGAAACAAAATAGTACAAACTCAAACTACTTGCATAATTATTAAAGAAAAATAACATCATAATTGGCGATAAATAAATCATGATTTTCATCATTTTAGCCATATCAGGCATGCCTTCTTGAGGTGGCATTTGCATATTTGCTTGCTGACTTTGATTCATTTGCATGTAAAAGAAAATAGCTACAGAAGCCAAAATCGGGAATAAACTTACGTGGTCACCATAAAAAGGAATGGAAAATGGCAAGGTAAAAATCGTATCATAAGAAGATAAATCTGGCGCCCACAAAAAGCTTTCTTGTCTTAATGAAATATTTGTTGGAAAAAACCTAAACAACGCAAAGAAAACGGGCATTTGCAACAATGCAGGTACACAACCAGAAAGCATACTAACTCCAGCTTTTCGCTGAATTGCCATGGTTTCTTGCTGACGTTTCATGGCGTTTTCTTTTCCAGGATATTTTTCTAAAAGCGCATTCAATTCTGGGCGAATTACCTTCATTTTGGCGCTTGATAAATACGATTTATATACCAAAGGCGACATGATAATTCGAACAACGATTGTCATCAAAATGATGATTAATCCAAAATTTGATAAAAATCCTTTCAGAAAATTAAATACTGGATAAAAAACAACTCGGTTTAAAAATCCAAAGATTCCCCAACCTAAATCAGAAATTTCAGCTAAATCTGTATTTTCATAATCTTTCAAAAGGTTATAATCACTAGGACCATAAAACCATTTCATGTTATAATTTAACTCACCACCAGCCAAAGCCAAAGGTGTTTTTAATTCGAATTTTTTGGTGAAAATGGTATCAATATCTTCATTTAAAACCAAATCAGTAGAAGTAACAGTAGCTTTGTCAAAAGGTTTGTCTGTCAATAAATTTGATGTAAAAAAGTGTTGTTTATACGCAACCCAATCAACATTATTCACAACTTCAGATTTTCCTGCATTCAAATAATCTACTTCTTCTTCTGCTTTGAAATAGAAATATGAATACATAGTATTTTCTGTACGGATACTTTTTTCATTTCTGTATGCGTTTAATTTCCAGTCTAATACGATTGGATTTGATGTATTGAAAACACTATTTAAACCAGTTGAACGAATTGAGAAATCAACCATATATTCATTTGGTTTCATTTCATAACGATACTCTAAAAATTGAGAATCAGACACTTTTGATTTTAAAGTCAATACTTGATTTTTACCACTTTTTGTAAAAGTTGGTTCAAAAAATAAGTCTTTGGTATTTAAAATTCGGTTGTCAGTGGTTCCAAAATTAATATTGAAGGAAGCATTTTGATTTCTGATCAAATACAAAGGCATGGAATCATGAGTTTTGTATTTTTTCAACAAAGCTTTTGTAATTTGCCCACCTTTATTATCAAT
>JANQTK010000181.1:7315-9800 GCA_030731695.1 Polaribacter sp. | reverse complement strand
TTGAAATACCAAAGCATAATACCTCCTAAAAGGATCATTCCAATCAGCGAATTGTAGTCGAATTTTTTTTCTTCCATGTGTGTGTATAAATGTCAATTTGTCAGAATATCAAAAAAAATATTGATAAAAGCGCGACAAATGTAGGTAAAAACCCAGTTTATGACGGTTTTTGTTACTATATATTTTGAATTAACTATGTTTCAAATACTATTCCCGAATTATTTTTTAGACTGTTTTAAGGCAGCTTTTATAAAATCAACAAATAAAGGATGAGGTTTTAAAACGGTACTTTTATATTCAGGATGATATTGCACACCCACAAACCAAGGATGATTTGGAATTTCAATTACTTCAACCAAACCAGCTTTTGGGTTGGTTCCTGTGGCAATCATTCCAGCATTTTCAAACTGATTTAAATATTCGTTATTGAACTCATATCTGTGTCTGTGACGTTCTTTAATCATTGTTGATTGATATGCTTCAAACGCTTTTGAGTTTTTTGTTAATTGACAATCCCAAGCTCCCAAACGCATGGTGCCACCTTTTTCAGTCACGTTTTCTTGACTTTCCATCAAATTGATTACAGGACTTGAACAATCACTTTTCATCTCTGTAGAAAAAGCATCTGGTAAATTCAAGACGTTTCTGGCAAATTCAATCACAGCCATCTGCATTCCTAAACAAATTCCGAAAAACGGAATGTTATTTTCACGCGCATATTTTACAGCATTTATTTTTCCTTCAATTCCACGATCACCAAAACCTGGAGCAACTAAAATTCCATTAACTCCTCTTAATTGTTCTTCAAAATTATCAGCAGTTAAACTTTCAGAATGTACCCATCTCACATTTACTTTGGTTTCATGAGACGAGCCTGCATGAATAAAAGCTTCTGAAATGGATTTATACGAATCTTGTAGTTCAATATATTTTCCAATCAACGCAATTTCAACTTGCGATGTTGGATTTTTATGTTTTCGTAAAAATTCATTCCATTCAATTAATGCTGGTTTTTTTTCAGTTGATAAATGCAATTTTTTCAAAACAACTTCATCCAAACCTTCTTCCAACATTAAATTAGGAACATCATAAATGGTTTTTGCATCAATAGATTGAATAACGTCTTCTTTTTTAACATTGCAAAACAACGCTAATTTACGTCTTATGTCATCCGAAATGTGATGTTCTGTTCTACAAACTAAAATATCAGGACTTACTCCACTTTGCATCAACATTTTTACTGAATGTTGTGTAGGCTTCGTTTTTAATTCGCCTGCAGCAGCTAAATACGGAACTAAAGTTAAGTGAATAACAATGGCATTTTCTTCACCTTTTTCCCATAACAATTGACGAACAGACTCTACATAAGGCAATGATTCAATATCACCCACAGTTCCTCCAATTTCAGTAATTACAATATCGTAATCACCAGTTTCACCTAAAATTTGAATTCGGTGTTTGATTTCATCCGTAATATGAGGAATTACTTGAACAGTTTTTCCTAAAAACTCACCTTTTCGCTCTTTATTGATAACAGATTGATAAATTCTACCTGTAGTAACATTGTTAGCTTGAGAAGTTGGAATGTTTAAAAAACGCTCGTAATGCCCTAAATCTAAGTCAGTTTCAGCGCCATCATCAGTCACATAACATTCTCCATGTTCATAAGGATTTAAGGTTCCTGGGTCAATATTAATATAAGGATCTAATTTTTGTATGGTTACAGAAAAGCCTCTTTCTTGCAATAATTTAGCTAAAGAAGCAGCTATAATTCCTTTTCCAAGTGATGAAGTTACGCCCCCTGTTACAAAAACGTATTTGGTGTTGTGCATGGTATTATTAGGTTTGGGCAAAAGTACTAACTATAGCTTTTATCACAAATAAAAATGATGAAAAACATTCAAAAAAAGATTCAATTTATGGTAATAAAAATATTTTTAATTTTTTTTCAAATACTATTTGTCAAAAATAAAAACAGTTGTATATTTGCCCACGCTTTAAACAAGGTACGTTTATAGCAAATAAAATTAGTTTAGAAGACATTTAAGATAAAAAGAAATGAGCAAAAGAACATACCAGCCATCAAAAAGAAAGAGAAGAAACAAACACGGTTTCAGAGAAAGAATGGCTTCTGCTAATGGAAGAAAAGTATTGGCACGTAGAAGAGCTAAAGGAAGAAAAAAATTGACTGTTTCCTCTGAATCAAGACCAAAAAAATAAATGATTAACAATTTGTTAATATATAAGGTGTTACTTTTCTAGTAACACCTTTTTTTATATCTAAACACTACTTATTTTTACAAACTCATAAATTTCAATTACTTATCATGCCAAAAAGAGAAGACCTAAAATCAGTTTTAATTATCGGATCAGGACCTATTGTTATTGGACAAGCTTGCGAATTTGATTATGCAGGCTCACAATCCTTACGTTCGTTAAGAGAAGACGGAATTGAAACTATTTTAATCAATTCAAATCCAGCAAC
>JANQTK010000181.1:1967-7215 GCA_030731695.1 Polaribacter sp. | reverse complement strand
AGAGGTTTAGAAGCATCACCAATCCATGAGGTGATGATTGACAAAGCCATGATGGGTTGGAAAGAGTACGAATTAGAGTTATTGAGAGACAGAAATGACAATGTGGTAATCATCTGTTCTATCGAAAATATGGATCCAATGGGAATTCACACAGGAGATTCCATCACAGTGGCTCCAGCAATGACGCTGTCTGATAAAACTTTTCAAAAAATGCGTGATATGGCCATCAAAATGATGCGTTCTATTGGTGATTTTGAAGGTGGATGTAACGTACAATTCGCGGTTTCTCCTGATGAAAAAGAAGATATTATTGCGATTGAAATCAATCCAAGAGTTTCAAGATCGTCAGCATTGGCAAGTAAAGCAACTGGATATCCTATTGCAAAAATTGCCACAAAATTAGCCATTGGTTATAGTTTAGATGAACTTCAAAATCAAATTACGAAATCAACATCAGCGTTATTTGAACCAACATTAGATTATGTGATTGTAAAAATTCCGCGTTGGAATTTTGATAAATTCGAAGGCTCAGACAAAACGTTGGGTTTACAAATGAAGTCAGTTGGAGAAGTAATGGGAATTGGACGTTCGTTTCAAGAGGCACTTCACAAAGCAACACAATCTCTTGAAATTAAAAGAAATGGTTTAGGTGCTGACGGAAAAGGATATACTGATTACAACCAAATAATTGACAAACTAACACACGCAAGTTGGGATCGTGTTTTTGCAATTTATGATGCCATTGCTATCGGAATTCCACTAAGCAAAATTTATGATATCACTAAAATTGACATGTGGTATTTAAAACAATATGAGGAGTTATTTCAGTTACAAAAAGAAATTTCTACATATAATATTGATACAATTACTAGAGAATTGTTGTTAGAAGCCAAGCAAAAAGGCTATGGTGACAGACAAATTGCACACATGTTGGATTGTTATGAAAGTGAAGTTTACAAAAAACGAGATGAATTAAAAGTGCAACGTGTTTATAAATTAGTAGATACTTGCGCAGCTGAATTCAAAGCGAAAACACCTTATTATTATTCAACGTTTGAAAATGAAATTGAAACTGCTGATGGAGAAATCGTCATTGCTAACGAAAGTATTGTTACTGATAAAAAGAAAATTGTTGTTTTAGGCTCTGGTCCAAATAGAATTGGACAAGGAATTGAGTTCGATTATTGTTGCGTGCATGGTGTTTTAGCTGCTGCTGAATGTGGTTATGAAACCATTATGATCAACTGTAATCCTGAAACAGTTTCTACGGATTTTGATACGGCTGATAAATTGTATTTCGAGCCTGTTTTTTGGGAACATATTTATGACATCATTCGTCATGAAAAACCGGAAGGAGTAATTGTTCAATTAGGTGGACAAACTGCCTTGAAATTAGCCGAAAAATTAACAAAATACGGAATTAAAATCATTGGAACAAGCTTTGAAGCGCTTGATTTAGCTGAAGATAGAGGTAGTTTTTCTAATTTGTTAAAAGAAAATAATATTCCTTATCCTGAGTTTGGAATCGCAGAAACTGCAGACGAAGCACTGGCTTTGGCGAACGAATTGGATTTTCCGATTTTGGTAAGACCGAGTTACGTTTTAGGTGGTCAAGGAATGAAAATTGTCATCAATAAAGAGGAGTTAGTTGAACATGTAGTTGATTTATTGAGAAAAATTCCGAATAATAAATTATTATTAGATCATTATTTAGATGGTGCAATTGAAGCAGAATCCGATTCAATTTGTGATGCTGATGGAAATGTGTATATCATTGGAATCATGGAACATATTGAACCATGTGGAATTCACTCAGGAGATTCAAATGCTACGTTGCCAGCCTTTAATTTAGGTGATTTAGTGATGCAACAAATCATAGATCATACCCATACAATTGCAAGAGCATTGAAAACCGTTGGTTTGATAAACATTCAATTTGCTATTAAAGATGATGTAGTTTATATTATTGAAGCCAATCCAAGAGCCTCAAGAACAGTACCTTTTATTGCAAAAGCATACAAAGAACCTTATGTAAATTACGCAACTAAAGTAATGTTAGGTCATAATAAAGTAACTGATTTTAAATTCAATCCGCAATTGGAAGGTTATGCAATTAAGCAACCAGTTTTCTCTTTTAATAAATTTCCAAATGTGAATAAAAAATTAGGTCCTGAAATGAAATCAACAGGAGAAAGTATTCTATTTATTGAAAATTTAAAGGATGACGAATTTTATAATTTATATGCAAGAAGAAAAATGTATTTGAGCAAATAAATAGCCAAAAATGAAATAAAAAAAAGCATCCAATTCTAAATTTAGATTGGATGCTTTTTTATTGATTATATATTTTTTACAATTTACGTTCAAAAATTCTTGAAACACCACTGTAATTCTCAGAATCCTGATTTTGCTTTATGGTAAGTTTAAATTTATTTTCATTTATCCAGCTTATTGATGCTTTTCCGATAGTTCCATCTGTAAAAACTTCTTCATAATAAGGATGTTTATATTTCCATTTAGAACTAGTTTTGTAAACAGTTCCATTTTCATAAGTAAATTTTATGTCAGTAGTTTTATTTTCTTTCCAATAAACTTCTATAATTCCAGAGCCATCATTTGGATCGTTAAATTTAGTAAACCAACGTCCAAATAGGTTTCTTTCTGAATATTTTGGTGTATTTTTTTTAAGTTCTTCTTTCACTTTTTCAACTATAAGCAAACTGTCTTTTTTAGCTTTGGCTAAAGCTTCTATAGCGATTTTTGCATTTGTGATGCTATCTTTTATTGCTTTTTCTTTAGCTTTATAGTTAGCAAGTTCTATACTATCTGATTTTCTTTGTAATTCTTTTTCTGCTTCTTTTTTACGTTGTTCAGCATTGGGCCCACAACTAAAAATAAAAAAAACGGATAAAATGGTTGTTAATAAATAATTAATACGTTTCATAATTTTAAAAAGTTGAATTAAAAATAAGGTTTATTGATTTTATCATTTTTTATTTTATGGAAAATAAAATAAAAGTACAATTATAGTTTTAATATTTTAAAAATTATTTATTCTCCATAACAAAAATAATTTTTCAAACATTTAATTTAAAGCAGTTTATATTCCCTTCATAAATTTTTGGTAGCATACTGAAATATGAAATTTATAAAGAATCATCTTTTTTAAAAAAATCTGAATCTCATAATATATTAGTTTGAATAACTTTTTAATTATCTCTCAAAAAAAGCTGAATTAACTATATGATAGATAGAATTTTGAGTTAATTTAAGATAAAAATATATGTGAGTAAATTATATTTATTTTTAAATTGGTATAAATATTCAATTTTTGGATTCTTTTTTTATTCAATTTATTGTTGAAATAAATTTTTGAGATAAAAATAAACAGAACAACTTTTAATAGACGTCGTAGTTCTTAACTATTTAAATTGTTGTTATTCAATTGTTTGTATGGATGTATTAAAGTTGGATATAATGTATTAAATAGTACCTAACTTGATGTGAATAATAGAAAGGTTACTTTTGAAAGCTAGTAGCAATTACAATAGAAAATTATAGAAATATGGCAAAAACATTGTTTGACAAAGTATGGGATTCACACGTAGTTCGAAGTATTGAAGGAGGTCCTGATGTATTTTTTATAGACCGTCATTTTATTCACGAAGTAACAAGTCCTGTTGCCTTTTTAGGATTAGAAAGTAGAGGAAATTCGGTTTTATATCCTGAAAAAACCTTTGCAACTGCTGATCACAATACGCCAACCATCAATCAACATTTACCAGTAGAAGATAAACTTTCTGCAAATCAACTAGATGCTTTAGAGAGAAATGCTGCAAAACACGGAATTTCGCATTGGGGTTTGGGAGATAAAAACAACGGAATTGTACATGTTGTTGGACCTGAAAACGGAATTACATTGCCAGGAGCAACCATTGTTTGTGGAGATTCACACACATCAACTCATGGTGCTTTTGGGGCTATTGCTTTCGGAATTGGAACATCAGAAGTTGAAATGGTGTTGTCAACTCAATGCATTATGCAACCAAAACCTAAAAAAATGCGTATTAATATCAATGGCAAATTAGGATTGGGAGTTACTCCAAAAGATGTGGCATTATTTATTATTTCAAAGCAAACTACTTCAGGTGCTACAGGTTATTTTGTTGAATATGCTGGTGAAGTTTTTAGAGATATGTCTATGGAAGGACGCATGACAGTGTGTAATTTATCCATAGAAATGGGTGCAAGAGGAGGAATGATTGCTCCAGATGAAAAAACATTTGAGTATATCAAAGGACGTGCTTTAACACCCAAAGGAAAAGATTGGGACAAAGCCATGGAATATTGGAAAACGTTGTTTACGGAGGAAAATGCAACTTTCGATATCGAATTCAATTACGATGCTTCCGAAATTGAACCAATGATTACTTACGGAACCAATCCAGGAATGGGAATGGGCGTAACAAAATCAATTCCAAATGCAGCACAAGTTGAAGGTGGTGTTGAGACTTACAAAAAGTCTCTGGGATATATGCACTTCAATGAAGGCGAAAGCATGATTGGTAAAAAAATCGATTATGTCTTTTTAGGTTCATGTACTAATGGAAGAATTGAGGATTTTAGAGCATTTTGTTCGATTATTGAAGGTCGTAAAAAAGCCTCTCATGTTATTGCTTGGTTAGTGCCAGGTTCTCACAAAGTGGTAGACCAAATCAAAGAAGAAGGTTTAGATAAAATTATTTCTGATGCTGGTTTCGAATTAAGAGAACCAGGTTGTTCTGCTTGTTTGGCAATGAATGATGATAAAGTTCCCGCTGGAAAATTAGCGGTTTCTACTTCAAACAGAAATTTTGAAGGACGTCAAGGACCAGGTTCAAGAACATTGTTAGCATCACCATTAATGGCAGCTGCTTCCGCAGTTGAAGGTGTAGTTACCGATCCAAGAGTTTTGATGGTAGGTTAAAAAAATAAAACATAAAAATTACCTTTTTTAATTAAAAATATTTAAGTTCAACTTTTTTGAAGTTTTAAACTTTATAAACTTGAAACTTTTAAACTAAAAATTATGGCTTACGATAAATTTGTAACATTAAAAAGCACAGCATATCCATTACCTATTGAAAATGTTGATACAGATCAAATTATACCAGCGCGTTTTTTAAAAGCAACTGAACGTGAAGGTTTTGGTGATAATCTTTTTAGAGATTGGCGTTACAATGCTGATGGAACTCCTAAAACTGATTTC
>JANQTK010000181.1:0-1867 GCA_030731695.1 Polaribacter sp. | reverse complement strand
AAAATTGAAATAATGGATACCACACTTCGTGATGGAGAACAAACATCTGGAGTGTCTTTTTCTGTTTCCGAAAAATTAACAATTGCTAAATTATTATTGGAAGAACTCAAAGTTGACCGAATTGAAATTGCGTCTGCAAGAGTATCTGATGGAGAAATGCAAGCCGTAAAAAAAATTACTGAGTGGGCTTCTCAAAATCATTTTTTAGACAAAATAGAGGTTTTAACTTTTGTTGATGAAGGAAAATCTATTGATTGGATGTTGTCAACAGGCGCCAAAGTTCAGAATTTATTGACGAAAGGATCGTTAAATCATCTCGTGCATCAATTAAAAAAAACACCTGAGCAACATTTTTATGATATCCAAAAAACCATTGAATTGGCTTCAGAAAATGATATCAAAACAAATGTGTATCTAGAAGATTGGTCAAATGGCATGCGAAATTCAAAAGAATACGTTTTTGAATATTTAACTTTTTTAGCAACGCAACCAATTGAACGAATTTTATTGCCAGATACGTTGGGGATTTTAACTCCTTCAGAAACGTATCAATTTATCAAAGAAGTTCGTGAAAAATTTCCTATAATTCATTTCGATTTTCATGGTCATAACGATTATGATTTAGGAGTTGCAAACGTCATGGAAGCTGTAAAAGCAGGCGTAAATGGTTTGCATTTAACAGTAAATGGAATGGGTGAACGTGCTGGAAATGCACCAATGGCAAGTGCAATTGCAGTCATCAATGATTTTTTAACTGATGTTAAAATAACAGTTAAAGAAACAGCTCTTCACAAAGTTAGCAAGCTTGTTGAAAATTTTTCGGGATTCAGAATTCCTGTAAACAAGCCCATTGTTGGAGCAAATGTTTTTACGCAAACAGCTGGAATTCATGCGGATGGTGATAATAAAAACAACTTGTATTTTAATGATTTGATGCCTGAACGTTTTGGAAGAAAACGTAAATATGCACTCGGAAAAACTTCAGGAAAAGCAAATATCCAAAAAAATTTACAAGATTTAGGAATTAGTTTAAACAACGAAGAACTAAAAAAAGTGACCCAAAGAATCATAGAATTGGGTGATAAAAAAGAAGTGGTTTCTCAAGAGGATTTGCCTTATATCATTTCTGATGTTTTGGATAGTGATGCCATTGAACGAAGAGTAATTGTTGAAAATTATGTGTTAGGCCATGCAAAAGGATTAAAACCTTCTACAACTTTGATGCTTAAAGTAGAAGGGATTTTATATGAAGCGCATGCTCAAGGTGATGGACAGTTTGATGCTTTTATGAATGCCTTAAAAAAATTATACAAAACACACAGTAAAAAAATAATTCCGAATTTAATTGATTACGCAGTTCGAATTCCGCCAGGAAGTAATTCTGATGCCTTATGCGAAACAATTATCACATGGAAAAGTGACACTAAAGAGTTTATTACAAGAGGTTTGGATTCAGATCAAACAGTGTCTGCAATCAAAGCCACTGAAAAAATGTTGAATATTATTTAAAATAAACGTCATTCCGTAGGAAGTATGACTGAAGGAATCTCATATTGTAAAGACAGATTGCTTCGTAAACTCGCAATGACAATTAAACTAAAAAAATGAAATTAAAAATAGCCCTATTAGCAGGAGATGGAATTGGACCCGAAGTTATTGATCAAGCAGTAAAAGTTTCGGATGCAATAGCACAAAAATTCGGACATGAAATTACTTGGAGACCTGCATTAACTGGTGCAGCAGCAATTGACGCTGTTGGAGAACCTTATCCTGATGAAACTCACGAAATTTGTATCACTTCTGATGCTGTTTTGTTTGGCGCCATTGGTCATCCAAAATATGATAATGATCCTTCAGCAAAAGTACG
>JANQTK010000180.1 GCA_030731695.1 Polaribacter sp. | reverse complement strand
CTTGGATTATTCATGGCTATCAAAAAGACAAACAATTGGCTTTCGATTTAATAAGAAATGGATTTTATTTGTCATTTGGAGCAGCAGTTTTAAAAAGTACAAAAATGCAAGAAGTAATTTCAGCAATTTCGATGGATAAAATTTTTATAGAAACTGACAATGTTGATGTTTCAATTCAAGAAATTTACCAGAAAATTGCTTTCCTGAAACAAATATCATTGGTTGAATTACAAGAAATAATTCATATAAATTTCAATAATATATTTACAGGATTCAATAAAAATAACATTAACTAAAAAATCAGACACGAATTTCACAGATTTCACAAACTCTTTTCCGTATATGATTTTATTCGTGTTAATTAGTGAAATTTGTGTCTCAAAAAAATAAAAAAATGAGTTGGTTAGAACGCACAGAATTATTAATTCAAAAAGAAGGAATTGAAACCCTACAAAATGCACACATTTTAATTGTTGGTTTGGGAGGTGTTGGCTCATTCGCAGCGGAATTTATTGCTAGAGCAGGAGTGCAAAAGCTAACATTAGTGGATGGCGATGTTTTTGATATCACGAATGTAAATAGACAATTAACAGCACTGCAATCAACAGTTGGAAAATCAAAAGCTCTTGTTTTAAAAGAGCGTTTGTTAGACATCAATCCAACAATGGAAATACAAACTGTGGAAGAATTTTTAACTCCAGAAAAAGCCTTTGAAATTGTCACAAACGAATTTGATTTTGTGATGGATTGCATAGATAGTATCACTCCAAAACTCAATTTGATGATTGCTGCCAAACGAAAAAAAGTAAAAATTATCAGTTCAATGGGTGCAGGAGGCAAAATGGATGTATCTAAAGTTAGGGTTGCAGAAATCAATCAAACTAACAATTGTACCATGGCAAGAGTCATCAGAAAAAGATTGAAAAAAGAACAAATTCATAAAGGAATTAAGGTTGTTTTTTCTGAAGAAATGCAGCAAGAAGCGAGTTTGCAATTGGTAGAACATGCAAAATATAAACGTTCTTTTTATGGAACTATCAGTTTTATGCCAGCAGCTTTTGGATTGCATGCTGCTGCTTACGTTATTAATTATTTGTTAAAAAAAGCTAAAAAGTAGTTTCCATGGAAAGTATTTACATATATTTGCCATGGAAAATAATTAACACCAATTTAAAACAACTAAAATGAAAAAATCAATAGTATTAGTAGCGATAGTAGCAATAGTAGCATCAGCATTTACTGCTTTTAAAAGTGCTAAAAAAGAAAGTATCGTTTTAAACGAAGAAGTAAAAATGAATGTAAATTTAGTAGCTGACAATGTTGACCTTACTGCATCAGTATTAAATTGGAAAGGAGCAAAACCTACAGGAACTCATAATGGAACAGTAGCTTTGAAAAGTGGAAGTTTAGAGTTGAAAAACGGAAAATTAACTGGAGGTGTTTTTGTAGTTGATTTATCATCTATCAAATGTCTTGACTTAGCAGGTACTGATGGAGCAGGAAAATTAGAGGGACACTTGAAAGGCGAAGATTTCTTTGATGTTGCTAAATACCCAACTTCTACATTTACTATCACAAAAGTTAAAAATAACGGAGGTAAATTAGCTGTAACTGGAAACTTACAAATCAAAGATGTAACAAAAAGTATTACAATTCCAGCAATGATTTCAACTGAAAACGGAGTTACTACATTCAAAAGTGAAGTTTTCAACATCAACAGAGCAGATTTCAATGTAAAATATGGTTCAAAATCATTTTTTGACAACTTGAAAGATAAGTTTATTGATGATATGATGGAAATGTCATTTGTCGTAAAAACGAAAGCATAATCAATAATTTTAAAAATATAAAAAATGAAAGCAGATAGACCAAAATGTGGATGTGGAAATACATCAAATTCAGAAGGATATTGTGATGGATCACATTTGAATAAATAAATATTAAGAAGACAAAATATTTTTTAAAAAAAAACCAAAACAATATTGTTTTGGTTTTTTTATTTTTATATGTTTGGTTTTTTAAAAAATTGCTTTGATAAAACCATCCCTCTTCCTGTATTTTTTATTTTTTGCTATTGTAAGTAATGCTCAAGACCTTTCACTTTCAGCACTTTCTATTCCTAAAGAACTGAAAGAAAATGCAAATGCTGTCATAAGAAATGAACAAATTGATATCAACATTTTAGCAGTTGACGAAATGATTGTTTCTGAAAAAAGAACAATTACTATTCTAAATAAATTAGGAAATGCGAGCGCTGCAATGTATCAACATTATGATAATGATACAAAAATCACCAAACTTTCTGCCATTATTTATGATGCGTTTGGGAAAGAAATCCAAAAATACCCAAAAGGAAAATTCTTAGATGCAAGTGCAGTTGATGGCGGAACTTTGTATTCAGATGATAGAGTGAAATATTTAGATTATACACCAACTACGTATCCATATACATTGGTTTTTGAATCGGAATATAAAACTTCTTCAACAGGTTTTATTCCAGGTTGGGTTCCTATAAATCGTTATTTTGTTGCTGTTGAAAATAGTCAATACAATATTGTAAACACTCCCAAAATTCCTTGGAGAAAGAAAAATGTAAACTTTACCAATTTTGATATTAAAGTTGAAGAATTAGATAATAATATTACCTACACAATAAAAAATCAGTCTGCTTTTGAGCCAGAAAATGTATCAATTGATTTTCGAGAAGTTGTTCCTAAAACAATGTTTGCTTTAGAGTCTTTCTCTTTAAAAGGCACTTTAGGAAACAATCCTAATTGGAAAGATTTTGGATTATGGATGCACGAAAAGTTACTGAAAGGAAGAGATGAATTGAGTCCTGAAACCATTGCAATCGTAAAAAATATGATTGATGGTGTTACTGACCCAATTGAAAGAGCAAAATTGGTGTATCAATACATGCAACAAAAAACTAGGTATATCAGTGTTCAGATTGGTATTGGAGGTTGGGAACCAATTGCAGCAAATTTGGTTGATGATGTTGGTTATGGAGATTGTAAAGGATTGACAAATTATACCAAAGCTTTGTTAGATGTTGCTGATGTAACTGCATACTATACAGTAGTTTATGCTGATGATAGAATAGATGTTGATAAAGATTTCTCATCACTTCAAGGAAATCATGTCATCTTAAATATACCCAATAATGGTAAAGATGTTTGGTTAGAATGTACAAGTCAAACAATGCCTTTCGGATTTTTAGGAGATTTTACGGATGATAGAGATGTACTAGTGGTAACGCCTCAAGGTGGTTTTATCAAACACACAGATTCTTATAAAAACGAACAAAATCTACAAGCTACCAAAGCCACTATCCAATTATCAGAGAATGGAAGTTTAACGGCAACTATCAAAAAAGTCTCTTCTGGGATTCAATATGATAGTAGTGTGGGTTTGGAACGATATACGCAGGACGAGCTAATAAAAAGCTATAAAACAAGTATTTGGAGTTATATTAATAATCTTGAAATCAATAAGGTTGTTCTTGATAACAACAAAAAAACAATTCAATTTACAGAAGATTTAGAAGTATCAGTTCAAAATTTTGCAACTATAAATGAATCAGATTATCTTTTTAGAGTCAATGTTTTTAGCAGAAATAGTTTTGTGCCCAACAAATACAAAGACAGAAAATTGCCTTTAAAAATAGAAAGAGGTTACAAAGATACTGACGAATATATTTTTAAAATTCCGTCAAATTATAAATTTGAAAGTTTGCCAGCAGCAACAGAATTGATTACAAAATTTGGTGAATATAAATTGAAATTCAAGCAAATTGATGAAACTTCATTTTCATATTCCAGAGAACTTTTTATCAAAGAAGGAGTGTATCCAAAAGAAGATTATGAAGAATATCGAAATTTCAGAAGGACAATAGCCAAATTAGAAAACCAACGAATCGCCATTATAAAACAATAAAAATGATTAAAAAAATCTCCCTTATACTGTTTGTTTTACTTCAAACAATTACTTTTTCTCAAGATTATAAATTCGGAAAAGTTTCAAAAGAAGAATTGGAAGAAAAATTTCATCCAATTGATTCTACTGCAGAAGCAGCTTATTTATTCAACTACAGACGTTCCTACTTTGATTTTAATCAAACAAAAGGAGGTTTTGATTTGATAACCGAAGTTCATCA
>JANQTK010000179.1 GCA_030731695.1 Polaribacter sp. | reverse complement strand
TCAAAAATAGATTGTCCATAATGAAAAATCTTAGCAGAAGGATCTAGTGAAATAGGTGCAAAAGGCTTAATTATAGGAGTTTGCCAAGCGCCATTTTTAAAATTGCACTCAAGCATATGATCAGAATTCACACTACCAAAAGGTAAGTTGTTAAAATCTACTGAAGCAATTTTAGATTTTTCAATACGTTGAATTTCTATTTGAGAGGTCATTAGTTTCTAATTTATTTTTATGCGTTGCAAAGTTACATAAATTATTTATTGGAAAAAGTGCTAAAAACGAGCTTTGTTTTTTAAAATTCATACCTTTGTATTTCAAAATCAAAATCAAAAAACATGAAAGTATTTTTAACATTTTTTGCTGTTGCTATCTTATTTGTAACAGCCTGTAAAACAGATAAAAAAACAACAGAAACTAACGAGAATCAAACTGAAATTACTGCAAACTTTGATACTTTTGGAGCAATCATTTCAGCAAATGATGCTTTATCATCCAAAGAAATGTTGACAAAATTCAATTCATTACAAGTTGGTGATACTTTGAATATCAAGTTTTCTTCAAGTATTAAAGAAGTTTGTTCTAAAAAAGGTTGTTGGATGAAATTGCCATTAGATCAAGAAACAGAAACAATGGTTCGTTTTAAAGATTATGGATTTTTTATGCCTTTAGATTCAAAAGATCGTGAGGTAATTGTAGAAGGAAAAGCATTTGTAACGGAAGTTTCAGTTGAAGATTTAAAACATTATGCACAAGATGCTGGAAAATCTGCTGAAGAAATTGCCAAAATTACAGCTCCAAAAAAGGAATTTGCCTTTGAAGCGAATGGTGTTTTGATGAAAAAATAATGAAAAACTTACTTATTTTTTGTGTATTACTTTCAATGATTTCTTGTTCTGGAAAAAAACAAGAAAATCAACATCAGCAAAATGTAAAAATAGTAAAGCAGTCAGAAATGGCTGCTTTAATGCTTAAAATGTATGAGGTGAATTTAGAGAATAAATCACTCATATTGCAAGGCAAACAACCACAAGATTTTTCAAAAGAATTTTTAAAAATTCACTCAGCTACGCTTACAGATCCTTCTGACAGAAATGCTTCTTTTGAAGGGTTCTCTGAATTTTATTTAGATACCTATCAACAATTAATGACTTCTTCAAAAGATTCTTTAATTACAAATCATAACAAAACGATAAACAGTTGTATTGCTTGTCATAAAACAACTTGTATAGGGCCAATTCCTAGAATAAAAAAGTTGCTAATTTCATCAAATTGAAAAGAGAAATACTTCGAACTGCAGATGGTTCCACAACCATTCATTTAATTGACTGGGATGAACATTATCATTCTAAACATGGAGCCATTCAGGAGGCGTATCATGTATTTATCAAAAATGGATTAGAAGCAGTTTCTTTGGATGAAATTTCGATTTTAGAAATTGGCTTTGGAACAGGTTTAAATGCATTCATCACTTTTTTAGAAGCTCAAAAAACTTCAAAATTCATTGATTATGTGGGTTTAGAAGCATATCCAGTTGAAACTTCAGAAATTCAACAACTCAATTATGTTTCTGAATTAAAGGCACAAGAGTTTCAGTCAATTTTTGATGAAATACATCACGCTTCTTGGGAGGAAAAAAGTCAAATTTCAACCAATTTCTCATTGACGAAAAGACAGCAATTTTTTCAAGATATTGATGATGAAAATGTATTTAACTTGATTTATTTTGATGCATTTGGTGTAAGAGTTCAGCCAGAATTATGGACAGAAGAAGTGTTTTTAAAAATGTACAAAGCACTAAAAAAAAATGGCATTTTAGTAACCTATGCAGCTGCAGGAAGTGTAAGAAGAGCTTTGCAATCAGCTGGATTTAAAGTAGAGCGTTTGCAAGGTCCTCCTGGTAAAAGAGAAATGTTGAGAGGAGTGAAATAATTGATTTTTAAAGGTGTAAGGCAATTAATTTTACAAGTTTATTTTAATTTATCTTTACGTTTTTAGAACTTAAAAAAAATGAAATCATGGAGTTTAGAAGGAAATTCGGAAGAAAAAAAGAAAAAAAATCAATAAAAGGATTGTTTTTAGTCATTTTATTGGTGGTGGTTTTATATTTGTGGTTCAATGCTGATTCTTTGATAAAAACCTTGTTTTAAATCCTACTAATTGATAACAGAAAAAATTATTTTAGGAATTGACCCGGGAACAACTATCATGGGTTTTGGACTCATCAAAGTGATTGGAAAAAAAATGGAATTCATCCAAATGAACGAATTACAGCTCTCCAAATATGACGATCATTACCTAAAATTAAAGCATATTTTTGAACGAACTATTGAGCTGATTGATACGCATAATCCCGATGAAATTGCGATTGAAGCTCCTTTTTTTGGGAAAAATGTACAATCCATGTTAAAGTTGGGACGAGCACAAGGAGTAGCCATGGCTGCAGGTTTGTCTCGACAAATTCCAATTACAGAATACCTACCCAAAAAAATAAAAATGGCCATTACTGGCAATGGAAATGCTAGTAAAGAACAAGTTGCTTTGATGTTAAAATCGCTATTAAATTTAAAAACTTTGCCTAAAAACTTAGACGCTACTGATGGTTTAGCAGCTGCTGTATGTCATTTTTACAATGCAGGCAAAGTTGAAGGAGGAACTAGTTATTCAGGTTGGGAAAGTTTTGTAAAACAAAATGAAAAAAGAGTAAAAAAGTGAAAAAAAATATTTGTAAAAATTGTAATCATCAAATGCACGAAAACTTTTGCGGTTTTTGTGGACAAAGTGCTTCTGTTGATACAATTACATTCAAAGAAACCTTTAACGACTTTTTAGAATCTGTTTTTTCCGTAAATGCGCCTTTGGTGTTGACTTTTAGGTTACTTATTTTAAATCCAGGGAAATTATTTAGAGAGTATTTGTCAGGAAAAAGAAAAACCTATTACAAACCAGTATCATTTTTTATTCTTTCAACATTTTTATATTTGGTTTTAAGATCTGTTATAAATTATAACCCTGCGTCACTAAGTGGTGTTAATGTGGATGGAATGTTGCTTGTAGAGGCAGGTAAATACATGGTAAAAAATATCAATAATATTTTATTTTTCTTGGTGTTTGCTTTGGGTATTTTTCTTAAATTATTTTTTTTTAAAAGATATTCTTTTGTAGAATATTTAGCAATTTCATTTTATTTGGCGGGTATTTATACATTAATGGGAGCTGTTTTTATGATTTATTTAAAATTTGTAAATCCTAATCCAACCTATGTAACATTCATTCTTTTTTTCTTTTACATTGTATATTCGTTGATTTCTTTTTTTAAAGATAAAAAAATAAAAGTTGCACTTAAAGCTATTTTCGTTTTTCTGTTTTCGTTTATTGTATATATTGTTCTTGGTTTTTTCTTATCACTTTTAATAGTTTGGCTAAATCAACATTAATGGCAGGTATTTACATTCACATCCCTTTTTGCAAACAAGCTTGTTTTTACTGTAATTTTTACTTTTCTACTTCCTTAAAAAAGAAAGACGAATTGATTTCTTGTTTGATTAAAGAAATTGAAATCAGAAAAAGTGAACTAAAAAATGAAATTGTAGAAACAATTTATTTTGGAGGAGGGACACCATCTATTTTATCTATTGAAGAAATTCAACGTTTAATTGATGAGGTGTATCATAATTTTAAAGTAGTAGATAATCCTGAAATTACATTAGAAGCAAATCCTGATGATTTATCAGAAGAAAAAATTATAGAACTATCAAAATCACCTATCAACAGATTAAGTATTGGCATCCAATCTTTTTTTGAAAAGGATTTAAAGTTGATGAATCGCGCTCATAATGTTGAAGAAGCAAAAGAATGTTTACAAATTGCGACCAAGTATTTTACCAATATTTCAGTTGATTTAATCTACGGAATTCCAGATTGTACAAACGAACAATGGAAGCAAAATATACAAACTACCCTAAGTTTTGGAGTGCCCCATATTTCTAGTTATGCACTTACAGTTGAACCACATACAGCCTTAGAAAGTTTTATTAAAAAAGGAATCATTAAAAACGTAGATGATGATAAAGCCGAAGAACAATTTGTGATTTTAGTGGATGAATTAAACAAAGCTGATTTTATTCATTACGAATTGTCCAATTTTGGAAAAGAAGGTTTTTTTAGTAAAAATAATTCATCTTATTGGCTTGGAAAATCTTA
>JANQTK010000178.1:13275-17221 GCA_030731695.1 Polaribacter sp. | reverse complement strand
GTTGGATGAATAGCATCAGGATAATCCATAGAATCATTGGTATCTGTTCCAAAATTTAAAACTGAATACCCTTTTTTTTCCAAATGTTTGATGATTTCGAACTTATATTCAGTTCCTGCGTGATCATTTCCGATGGCAATTGTCATAGTAGATTGATTTTTATAACTTTATGAACTACAAAAATAAAGATTCTAATGCGTTTCCATAGTTATCAACAATCAATTTTTATATTTTTTTAATAAGTTATTCACTTTAAAGCTTTTAACTATATTAAGAAAATGTTAAGAACTTATGATTAAAATCTCATAACTAATTTTGGTTGTTTCTGTTTTTTTTACAATACAGAAGGTTTACCGAATATTCAATAAAAAATTATTAGTTTTTAATAAAAGTTTATCAACAATTTATTTACAATTTATTTACATTGAAATTTTATAAACTTATTGGTTAATATAGGTTAATAAGTGTTTATAAGTATTGTTAATAAGTATCAAATTGAATTGATTTTTAAATAATTAAGCTACTTATAAAATGTCAATAGATTTTAATAACTCACAAATCAAAATAAATTTTCAAAATTTTATTGTAACTATTAACACACAATATTAAACACCAGAAGATTTTTAAAAATTTTTAAAGAAAAACTTTATTTATAATAGTTGTTTATAACTTTTGAAAGTAAAAAAAATTAAACTGTAGATTTTTTATTTTTATAAAGATTGATGGAATCTTTTTTTGCGTCAACCGTTTTTTGAGGAAGTTCACTTTTACGTAATGTTTTCTGAACCGTTTTTACGGTTACTACAATACCTGTGATAAAAATGAAAAGAAATAAAGCGATTATTTTTCTGAGATTTTTCATTTAAGTTTGGTTTCAACTATTATATAGACGCTTTAATTTTCAATTCGTTACAAAAAAATTAAGTTTTTTTTAACAAAAAACCACCTAACAACGTTAAGTGGTTTTTGAAATAACTTTTTAAAAGTATTTTTATTGTATAATCAACTTTTGTGTGGCTACTTTATCATCTTGAGAAACTTTTAAAATATAGTTTCCTTTACTAATTCCAGAAACTGAAATTTTAGAAGAGGTAATGATTCCTTCTTTTACAACTTGACCTAAAATAGAGTAGATTTTATAGCTGCTATTTAAGTAATTAGAAGTGATTTGAATAAATTCTGATACTGGATTAGGATAAATCTGTAAAGAGTTCTTAGAAACGCTCTCAATAGATAATGTTGTAGGCTTAAGAATCTAAAATATCTTTCATAATTTTTTAATGAAATATTTTGTTTATGTTTTTAGAGCTAAAAAATGAATTATAACCAATTTTAATAGACCACCTTTGTAAAATAGTGTATTTTAGTGACTTTATAAAAAAGAAAGAAAATCTAATGACTAGAAAGAAAAAAATATTCAAAAAGAAAGGAAATGTTATTAAAGATTTAACAAAAAGCATCTTTAAAATATTAAAAGAAGATGTTACTAAATACTACAATTATAAACAAATTGCAGCGAAATTAAAGATTTCCGATACTGAAGGAAAAAATCAAATTATTCAAAAATTAGCTGAGTTAACAGCTAGTAAAAAGTTAAATGAAATTGAACGAGGTAAATATCAAATTAATGAAGATAGAAAATATTCTCTTGGTAAATTAGATATTACATCTAATGGAAATGGCTATTTCATTACTGAAGATTATGAAGATGATATTTTTGTACCCAATGTAAATTTAGGAAAAGGCTTACATAATGATTTGGTAAAAGCCTATGTGTATAAAAAACGCACAAGTAATAAACTAGAAGCTGATGTTGTTGAAGTACTTGAAAGAGCAAAAACACAGTTTGTTGGGGTATTGCAAAAGAGCAAAAATTTTGGATTTGTAATTCCAGATAGCAATAAAATGTATGCAGATATTTTTATATCTGAAAGTAAGATGAATGGCGCTGAACATGGTGATAAAGTACAAGCCACCATTTTAGATTGGCCAGAAAACTCAAAAAATCCTTTTGGAAAAATCACTACTGTTTTAGGAAAACCTGGTGATCAAAACACTGAAATGCATTCTATTTTAGTAGAATATGATTTGCCTTACGAGTTTCCAAAAGAAGTAGATGAAGAAGCATCGCACCTTCCAATTGAAATTACTAAAGAAGAAATTGCCAAACGAAAAGATCTTCGAAATACACTTACTTTTACGATTGACCCAAAAGATGCTAAGGATTTTGATGATGCATTGTCGTTTAAAAAATTAGAAAATGGCAATTATGAAATTGGAATTCACATTGCAGATGTTTCGCATTATTTACAACCAAAAACAATTTTAGATGATGAAGCTTATGCACGTGCAACATCTGTATATTTGGTGGATAGAGTAGTGCCCATGTTGCCAGAAATCTTAAGTAATGGTGTCTGTTCTTTGCGTCCTGAAGAAGAAAAATTAACGTTTTCAGCTATTTTTGAATTGAATGAAAACGCAGAATTGATCAATCAATGGTTTGGAAGAACGGTAACTTATTCTGACAAACGCTTTGCCTATGAAGAAGCACAAGCAATCATTGAAACCAAAACAAATTTTGTTCCTGCAAATGTTGCTATTTCTGGTCATGATTATTCAGTGGATGAAACTATTGTTGAAGCCATTTTAAAAATGGATGACTTGGCTAAAATTCTTAGAAAACGCAGAATGAATCAAGGTGCTATTTCTTTTGATAGAGTAGAGGTGAAGTTTATTTTAGATGAGGAGGCAAATCCAACAAGCGTTTATTTTAAGGAAGCAAAAGACGCCAATAAATTGATTGAAGAATTTATGTTGTTAGCCAACAGAAAAGTGGCAGAATTCATTGGTGAAAAAAACAAAAAACCATCAGGAAAAACCTTTGTTTACAGAATTCATGATGAACCTGATACCGAAAAATTGGCTTCTTTGCAGAATATCATCAGTAAATTTGGATATAAAATTAATACTGATACTAAAGAATCAACTTCGGCAACTTTGAACCAATTATTAGCAGATGTTCATGGAAAACCTGAATCAAATATGATTGAAACGCTTGCCATTCGTTCTATGAGCAAAGCTGTTTATACCACCCAAAACATTGGTCATTATGGATTGGCTTTTGACTATTATAGCCATTTTACATCGCCAATTAGACGTTATCCTGATGTAATGACACACAGATTATTGCAACATTATTTAGATGGAGGAAGTTCGCCAAAAGCAGAGTTGTATGAAGAAAAATGCAAACATTCTTCTAAAAGAGAAGAATTGGCTTCAAAAGCGGAACGTGATTCTATCAAATACATGCAGGTAAAATACATGCAAAATCATAAAGACGAAGTTTTTGAAGGAGTAATTACTGGTGTTACAGAATGGGGAATTTATGTGGAAATCACCAAAAATAAATGCGAAGGAATGGTTCGTATTCGCGATATAAAAAGCGATTATTATTTGTTTGATGAAAAACAATATGCCATTGTTGGGCAATCAACAAAGCAACTTTATCAATTAGGTGATGATGTAAAAGTTCAGGTTAAAAAAACCGATTTAGAACGAAAACATTTGGATTTTAATTTGATTGAGGAATAATTTTAAAGTATTTAATTCGTTTTATAATCGATGATATTCAAAAAGTGGAATATTTTTTGATTATAATATTGATTCAATATAAAAACATGAAAAAAATAATTTTTACAATCATTGTATTTTCGGCATTTGTAATGAATGCGCAAACCACGGTTACGAAAAATTTAGGTGATTTTTCGATTTTAAAAGTTTACAACGGAATTGAAGTAGAATTGATAAAATCTTCAGATCAAAAAATTGAAATCACTGGAGAAAAATCAGAAAGTGTCAGTATCAAAAACATTGACAACACCTTAAAAATTTCGTTACCTTTCTCACTAAATCCTGATAAAAATCTAGCAAAAAATGAAGTTTTAGT
>JANQTK010000178.1:3060-13175 GCA_030731695.1 Polaribacter sp. | reverse complement strand
CGTTACCTTTCTCACTAAATCCTGATAAAAATCTAGCAAAAAATGAAGTTTTAGTCACGATTTATTACAACAAAAATATTGATGTTATTGATGCAAATGAAGCATCAACAATAACCTCAAAAGAAATTAAACAAGATAAATTAGAGGTAAATGCTCAAGAAAAAGCGTTTATAAATCTAGTTGTTGACGTAAAACATTTAGAGGTGAGAGCTTCATCAGGAGGAATTATCAAACTTACAGGAACCACAAAAAATCAAAACGTTGATTTGGATTTATATGGTGTTTACAATGGATTTAATTTAGAGTGCAGTTCAAGCACCACTGTAAAAGCAGGAACTGGTGCAAAAGCCGAAATTTTTGCAGGTGAATCTTTGGATGCAAAAGTTAGCTTTGGAGGGTCTATTTTTTATAAAGGAGAACCTGAAATCATAAAAGATAAAAAAGTAATAGGAGGTATAATACAAAAAAGAAATTAATAAAAACCTTTTTGTATCTTTGCAGTGTTAAATTTTTATTTATGAACAACTTATTAATGCATTTCGGTTTTGTTGGTGGCACTCAAGTAGTCATCATTTTGGTAGTTGTGTTACTTTTATTTGGTGGAAAGAAGATTCCAGAATTAATGAAAGGTCTTGGAAATGGAATCAAAGAATTTAAAAACGCTACAAAAGAAGAATCTAACGATAAAATAGAAGATAAAAAGTAAAGATTCTTATTATTTATAAAACTAAAAGCTCTGTAAAATTTTTACAGAGCTTTTTTTTTGAATTAAAATAAATCCCCCAATTTTTATAATTCATTTGTCCTACAAAATTAATTCATTATTAAGGCAATAACAACATTTTGTTATAAATGGGAATAATTATTTAAAATTTGGGATAAATGGGAATAATTTATATAAGTTTTTTTAAGGATTCTTTACTAAAACTCCTTGAAACAGGAATCTGAAATGGAATACAATCTACATGCAGTAAATAGCCTCTTGCATTTCCTGAGATTTTTTTTATAAATTTAGTATTTATTATAAATGATTTATGGCATCTAATCATATTTGAATATTGAGACAGTTCGTCTGAAACTTTAGATAATGTAACTCTAAGTATTTCCTCTTTTAAATAATTATTTTTTAATGTAAAAAAGCTTGCATAGTTCCCCTGAGATGTTACGTAGACCAAATTATCAATAGAAATATTTAAGAATTCTTTTTGATTGTCAGCATAAATAATTATATTTTCATTAAATATTTGTTTTGGTTTTAAAACGTTAATTTCAGAGATTAATTCAGCTTTTTTCTCTCTTCTTAAACGAACATTTTTTTCATTTATAAATATCATAAACGATATTGGAATTGCTCCAGATATATACGTATATGTTAAAAAAACTAAATAATTAATTGATTCAGAATTATTTTTAGCTCTGTAAGTATTGGCAAAAAACCACAAAAAAGTTCCAATTAATAAGAGACCTAAAAATATCAAAAGAAGATTCTTTCCCACTGTCCACTTTTCTTCATGAAAAAAATCTTTGAATACTAGTGGCGGAACAAATAGTGTGTAAAAAGTTCCTAAAAAGCTCACAAAACTAATTCCAAATGTATATTCAAAAATAATTTTCTCTTCTAAAGAGGAAATAGAGAAAGGTCTAAATATATATAGAAATAAAAATGATGATAATCCTAAAATCAAGCTGGTTTTTAGTTTAAACCAGCTTGAAGGATTAAAATAATATGGAGTTGAAAGCCATTTTACAACAGATTTCATATTTCTTTTTTAACTATTTTTCTTGTTGTTTTTCATTGCTTCGCCAATTTGATTGCTTGCAGCAAAACTTGCAACCATGTCATTTAGCATATTACTTCCTACTTGAGGCGAATTTGGCAATAGGATTAAATTACTGTTGGTTTGCTCTCCCAATGATTGTAACGTATCATAATGTTGTGTTACTACAATCAACGCAGAAGCTTCTTGACTATTGATGCCAACTCTATTTAAAACTTCTACAGATTCTTCTAAACCACGCGCAATTTCTCTTCGTTGATCAGCAATACCTTGTCCTTGCAAACGCTTGCTTTCAGCTTCAGCTTTGGCTCTTTCTACAATTAAAATTCGTTGTGCATCTCCCTCATATTGCGCAGCTGTTTTCTCTCTGTCAGCAGCATTAATTCTGTTCATTGCTGCTTTTACTTGTGCATCAGGATCAATATCTGTTACCAATGTTTTAATGATATCATATCCATATTCCATCATTGCGTCATTCAATTCTGTTTTTACAGCAATCGCAATATCATCTTTTTTTACAAAAACGTCATCCAATTTCATCTTTGGAACTTCAGCTCTTACTACGTCAAAAACATAGGAAGTAATTTGATCATGAGGATAATCAAGCTTGTAAAAAGCGTCATACACTTTGTCTTTAATTACTTTATATTGCACAGAAACTTTCAATTTTACGAAAACATCATCCAGTGTTTTGGTTTCTATGATAACGTCTAATTGCTGTATTTTTAAACTTAATCTTCCTGCAATTCTTTGTACTCCAGGAATTTTTAAATGAAATCCGGATTGACGAATGCTCGTAAATTTTCCGAAAGTTTCAATAATTGCAGCTGTTTGCTGTTTTACAATGAAGTAAGAAGCAAAAAGGACAAGCCCAATTAGAACGACAATAATTAATGGGATAGGTAGCATAATAATTTTTTTTAAATTGATTTCTCGTAAATATACGATTTATTTGACGTTTTTATTTCTAGATGTTACAAAAAAACCCGATAAATTAGTATCAGGTTTTTTTGGATGTTAGTAAAAAAGGAAGCTATTTTTCCTCAGAAAAAGTTTTATTCAAACTTTTGTTGAATTTCAGCCACTTTTGATATTGTTTTTCAGAAAGGATTTTTTTGATTTCAACATCTAATTTTTGATCTTCCGTTTTCATTGTTTCTGAAATTGGCTTTAAATCTTCGGCTAATTTTTTTTGAACTTCTACTTGATTGGAATAATCTCTATTTTTAATAACTGCTCTTTGAAAATTTTCAACCATTTCTTTTGAACTGTTCAATGTAAATGAATTGATTCTTCGGATTTGTTTGATTTTACTGTTGTAATCCGTTAAAATTTTTGAGAATGATTTTCCTTCTTCAGAATCTAGTTTTACACTCGATTTTTTAGCAGTTTTCTCAATATCATACACCACAATTCCTAGATATTGATCTACATCAAAATTTGGTTCAGGAGCTTTTTCGGGAGTTTGCATCATTTGTCTTTGACGTTGATTTTGCAATCCTCCATTCATAAACTGAGCATTTACACTGCAAAAAGTCATGATTGATAGTAAGAAAATGATTTTTTTCATGAGTTAAAAATTTTTAATTGCGGATTCAATTCTTTGTATAGTTTCTTGTTTTCCAATGATTTCCATGATATCAAATAAATGAGGTCCTTTCATTTCGCCTACCAAACTCAAACGCAAAGGTTGCATCACTTTTCCAAAACCAATGTCGTTTTTAGTAATCCAATCTTTGATGATTGTTTCGGTATTTTGAGATGAAAAGTCATCTATTTTTCTAATTTCAATCAATAATTGTTCCATCAAATTATTGGTGTCTTCTTTCCAATTTTTTGCAACTGCTTTTTCATCAAAAGTTGTAGGTGCTTCAAAAAAGAAGTTTGATAATTCCCAAAAATCAGCTACAAAAACAGCTCGTTCTTTGATCAGTGAAATTACTTTTTCAATGGTTTCTTTTTCAGCAATAATTCCTTTTTCTTTCAAAATTGGAGCATATAAATTTGCCAATTCAGCAACAGTTTTTTGTTGCATGTATTGCTGATTGAACCATTTTGTTTTATCAGGATTGAATTTTGCGCCAGATTTGCTAACTCTCTTTAAATCAAATGCTTGAATTAATTCATCCAAAGAAAAAATTTCTTGTTCAGTTCCTGGATTCCAACCTAATAATGCCAACATATTGATAAATCCGTCTTCAAAATAACCATCTTCTTTGTAACCTCTAGAAATGTCTCCAGTTTCATCATTTTTATAAGCCAAAGGAAATACAGGAAAACCCAATTGATCTCCATCACGTTTGCTTAATTTTCCTTTTCCAATTGGTTTTAAAATCAATGGCAAATGGGCAAATTTTGGTGCTTTCCAATCAAATGCTTTGTATAAAAGGATGTGCAAAGCCATAGATGGAAGCCATTCTTCACCACGAATTACATGCGTTATTTCCATCAAATGATCATCTACAATATTTGCCAAATGATAGGTTGGCATTCCATCAGATTTAAACAACACTTTGTCATCTAAAGTATTGGTATCAATACTGATTTTTCCTCTGATTTCATCTTCCATTTCTAAAATTTCATCTTGAGGAGATTTGAAACGAATTACATAATCATCACCATTTTGAATTCTTTTTTGAACTTCATCTTTACTCAAAACCAAGGAATTAATTAATTTTCCTTTGCTTCTGTTGTGCCAATTGTAAATAAATGTTTTTCCGTTTTCTTCGTGTTCTTTTCTTAAAAAGTCTAAAGATTCAGCTGTGTCAAAAGCATAATAAGCCCAGCCTTTTTCTAATAAAATAGCGGCATATTTTTTATAAATCTCTTTGCGTTCAGATTGTCTGTAAGGGCCAAATTTTTCGTTTTTTCCTGGACCTTCGTCAAATGGAATTTTACACCAGTCTAACGAATCAATGATATATTTTTCAGCATTTGCTACATAACGTGTTTGGTCTGTATCTTCAATTCTAAGAATAAAAGTGCCGTTATTTTTTTTCGCAAAAAGGTAGTTATATAAAGCAGTTCTTACGCCACCAATGTGTAAAGGGCCTGTTGGACTTGGTGCAAAACGAACGCGAACAGTTGAATTCATATGTTATTTTATTGTGCTGCAAAGATACTTTTTTTAAACACGAGATAAAATCAAAATCGCTTTTAACAAATATTTGATTGCTTTTTACGCCAAATACACTATTTTTATAAGTCGATTATGAACGAGTTTACAAAAATAACCCAAAAACTACACCAATTTTCTATAAAATTCTATACCAACGAATTGATTAGAGGCAGTATTTTATTCCTTTCATTTGGGATTCTATACTTGTTTTTCACGCTTTTTATTGAATATTTTCTGTGGCTAAAACCATTATCAAGAACTATACTATTTTGGATTTTTGTTTTGGTAGAACTTTTTTTATTGACCAAATTCATTCTATTTCCTATTTTTAAAATTGTTGGTTTAAAAAAGGGAATTTCATTTGAAGAATCCTCGAAAATTATTGGGAATCATTTTCCTGAAGTAGAGGACAAACTGCTCAATATTTTACAATTACATCAACAATCTAGTCAATCTGATTTGTTATTGGCAAGTATTGATCAAAAATCTGCCGCTTTGCAACCCATTCCTTTTGTAAAAGCAATTGATTATTCTAAAAATAAAAAGTATTTAAAATATGCTTTGATTCCTTTTTTTATTTGGTTTTTGAGTGCTATTTCTGGCACAAATGGCGCATTGACTAATAGTTTGGAAAGGGTTGTGAACTATAAAACTGCGTATTCACCTCCAGCACCTTTTTCTTTTTTATTGATTTCGAAAAATCTACAAGTTGTTCAAGGTAATGATGTAACAGTGGCTTTTAAAGTTGTTGGTTCTTTGCTTCCTGATGAGGTAAAAATTGTTTTCAATGAGCAGCAATATTTTATGCAGCAAACAGAAAATGCAACTTTTACCTATATTTTTTCTGATGTAAAAGAAAATATCGATTTTCAAGTTGAAGCAAATGGAGTTGAATCGAATTTGTATCAAATTCAAATTATCAATGCGCCAATTATCAACAATATTTTATTAGATATTATTTACCCAAATTATTTAAATAAGAAGAATGAAATCATTCAAAATGCCGGAAATATTATAGTGCCTGAAGGAACAAGTATTGTTTGGAAAGTGAGCACTTCAAATACGGATAAAATCACCTTTATTGAAAATCAACAGCGTAGTAATTTCAATAAAACCACATCAGATAATTTTCAGTTTTCTAAGAAAATTTTAAAACCTTTTAATTATCAAATTTCTTCATCGAACAAAAATTTATCTGATTTTGAAAATCTTCAATTTTCTGTAAACATCATATCTGATGAGTTTCCATCGATTTCAGTTGTTTCAAATATTGACAGTATTTCACGAGGAATTGCCCAATTCGCAGGACAAATTTCTGATGATTATGGCTTGAAAAAATTGCAATTGGTTTTTTACGATACATCAAACTCACAAAATAAAACAACTGTTGATATTCAAATTAGTGCCGAAAATATTCAAACATTTTTTTACCAATTTCCAAAAGGAATTTCTTTAGCTGAAGGTATTGATTACGAATTATTCTTTCAGGTTTTTGATAACGACGGTGTAAATGGATCTAAAAAATCCACTTCTAAAGTCTTTCAATATCGACAAAAATCTACTAAAGAAATCGAAGATGAATTGTTGAAAGAACAAAAAAACACGATTCAAAATTTAGAAAACGCTGTTCAAACTCAAAAAATGGAACAAAAGCAAATAGAAACCCTACAGCAAGATTTGCAACAGAAAAAAAACCCAAATTGGAATGATAAAAAAAAGATAGAAAATTTTATCAAACGTCAAGAGCAATATAAAGAAATGATGCAACGTCAAACTGACAAATTGCAAGAAAATTTAGATGAAAAAAAGGAACAAAATCAGTCTTTGCAAGATAAAAAAGAAGCCCTAAAAGAACGAATTCAAGAATTGAAAAATTCGGAAAAACAACAAAAATTGTTAGATGAAATTCAGAAGATGGCTGAAAAGTTGAACAAAGAAGATTTGGTTGATAAAGCTAAAGAATTAGCACAACAAAACAAACAACAACAACGAAGTTTAGAAAAAACGTTGGAATTGGTAAAACGTTTTTATGTGGAACAAAAAACGATGCAAATTGCCTTAAAAGTTGACGAATTAGCAAAAAAACAAGAAGCTGTTGCAAAAGACTCTACGAATGCAATTTCTAAACAAACAGAGATTCAAAAAGAATTTCAGGAAATTGAAAAAGAATTGGATGAAGTACAAAAAGACAATGAAAAATTAAAAGACCCAATGGAATTGCCTGATGTTGATGATGAAAGTGAAAAAATAAAAGATGAATTACAAAATGCTCAAGAAAATTTAGAGAAAAAAGAAACCTCAAAAGCGAAAAAGAATCAACAAAAGGGAGCTCAAAAGATGAAAGAAATGAGCGATAAAATGCAAAAATCTATGATGGAAATGGAAGGAGAATCTATGGAAGAGAATATGGATGATTTGCGAAAAATTTTAGAAAACCTAGTCCTTTTTTCATTAGAACAAGAAAGTTTGATGAAAAAGTTCAATCAAATTTCTACAACACATCCAGATTTCGGAAAAGAGTTGAAAAAGCAAAATGAAATTAAAAAATACTTTGAACATATAGATGATAGCTTGTATGTTCTTTCTATGAGAGTGCCAACAATTTCTACGAAAATTCAAAATGATTTGTCAACAGTTCATTATAATTTAGACCAATCATTAGATAATTTTACCGAAAATCGTTTTTCTCAAGCAATATCAAATCAACGATATGTAATGACTTCAACCAATAATTTGTCAGATTATTTAAGCAACGTGTTAAATAACATGAAGCAAAATATGTCAATGCAAATGAAGCAAGGAAAAAACGGAAAATCATCAGAATTTAGCTTGCCAGACTTGATTAAAAAGCAGCAGGGTTTGTCTAAAAAGATGGAAGATGGAATGAAAAAAGGGGAAGATAATGGCAAAGGAAATGAATCTGGTGAAAAAAAAGGCGAAAACAAAGGTGATCAAAAAAATGGACAAAAAAACGGTCAAGGAGAAGGAAATCAAAGTGATGATTTGAATGGAGAACTGTATGAGATTTTTAAACAGCAAAGTGAATTAAGACAACAATTGCAAGATGCGATCAATGAAAACGAATCAGACAAACCAGGAGGTGGAAATGCTAAAAAAGCATTAAAAACGATGGAACAATTAGAAAACGAAATTTTAGAAAAAGGTTTTAGTTCAGAGGTTTTACAAAAAATGCAACAATTAAATTACGAATTATTAAAGTTGGATAAAGCAGCTTTAAACCAAGGAAAAGATAGCAACAGAACGTCAAATGTAAATCAAATTATCAACGAACGTAATAATTTAAAAGCACTAGAATTTAAAAAGCAGTTTTACAATCAAATAGAAATATTAAATCGACAATCATTACCTTTGCAGCAATTGTATAAAAATAAAGTACGAACTTATTTTTCTGAAGAAAAAAAATAACAATAATGACAACGTTTAATTACGAAACCGATTTTGAACTTTCTGATGAAGTCGCCTTAGAAACTTGGGTCGAGATGATTATTTCAAACAAAGGTTTTGAGCCTGGTGAAATTAATTTCATTTTTTGTGATGATGAATATTTACATCGATTAAATGTTGAGTTCTTACAACACGATACGTTAACTGATGTCATCAGTTTTGATAATTCTCTAGGGAAATTAATTTCAGGTGATATTTTTATTTCTGTTGAAAGAGTCAAAGACAATTCCTTGGACTTCAATGTTGCTTTTGAAGAAGAACTACACAGAGTAATGATTCATGGAATTCTTCATTTTTTAGGATTTAAAGATAAAAACCCTGAGGATGAAAAAGTTATGAGAAAAGAAGAAAACGATGCTTTATTGTTGTTAAACAATTGATATCCAATTAACTATACTAAACGTTTCACGTGAAACATTAAAAAATGAGTTTATTTACAACAACATATGATGTAATTGTAGTTGGTGGTGGTCATGCAGGAAGTGAAGCTGCAGCTGCATCAGCAAACATGGGTGCAAAAACATTACTAATTACAATGAATTTGCAAAATATAGCTCAAATGAGTTGTAATCCTGCAATGGGAGGAATTGCGAAAGGACAAATTGTAAGAGAAATTGATGCCTTGGGAGGCTATAGCGGAATTGTAACAGACAAAACTGCGATACAGTTCAAGATGCTAAACAAATCCAAAGGCCCTGCAATGTGGAGTCCAAGAGCACAATCTGATAGAATGCAATTTGCGGAATGTTGGAGAATGATGTTAGAGCAAACAGAAAATTTAGATTTTTTTCAAGATTCAGTAAATGGATTGCTTTTTGAAGATGACAGAATTGTAGGTGTAAAAACCGCTTTGGGAATTGAAATTAAAGCAAAATCAGTCGTAATTACTGCGGGAACTTTTTTAAATGGGTTGATTCATATTGGAGAAAAAACATTTGGTGGTGGTAGAGCAGGAGAGAGTTCTTCAACAGGAATTACAGAAGATTTAGTGAAAAAAGGATTTGAATCAGGAAGAATGAAAACAGGAACTCCTCCAAGAGTGGATGGTCGTTCTTTGGATTATTCAAAAATGGAAGAACAACCTGGAGATGAATTTCCTGTAAAATTCTCATACTTGCCAACTACAAAACCATTAACAGAACAACGTTCGTGTTATTTAACATATACCAATCAAAAAGTGCATGATTTGTTGCGCGAAGGTTTTGATCGTTCGCCAATGTTCAATGGACGAATTCAATCAACAGGGCCAAGATATTGTCCTTCAGTAGAAGATAAAATTAATCGTTTTGCAACAAAAGAAAGACATCAAATTTTTGTAGAACCTGAAGGTTGGAATACTGTTGAAATTTATGTAAACGGTTTTTCAACATCTCTTCCAGAAGATATTCAAGATAAAGCAATCAGAGCCATTGAAGGTTTTGAAAACGTAAAGTTTTTCAGATATGGTTATGCCATAGAATATGATTATTTTCCGCCAACACAATTGACGCATTCGTTAGAAACTAAGTTGATTAAAAACTTGTTTTTTGCTGGTCAAATTAATGGCACAACTGGTTATGAAGAAGCAGCTGCTCAAGGTTTGATGGCTGGAATAAATGCTGCTTTAAAAGTGCAAGAAAAAGAGCCTTTTATATTAAAAAGAAACGAAGCTTATATTGGTGTTTTGATTGATGATTTGATTACAAAAGGTACAGAAGAACCTTATAGAATGTTTACATCAAGAGCAGAATATCGCACATTATTGCGCCAAGATA
>JANQTK010000178.1:0-2960 GCA_030731695.1 Polaribacter sp. | reverse complement strand
CCTTATAGAATGTTTACATCAAGAGCAGAATATCGCACATTATTGCGCCAAGATAATGCTGATTTACGTTTGACTCCAAAAGGATTTGAAATTGGTTTGGCTTCTAAAGAACGCATGGAAAGAGTTTTAGAAAAGCAACGTAAAACGGATTTATTGATTGCTTTTTTAGAAAGTACGAGCGTAAAGCCTGAGGAGATAAATCCTATTTTAGGAGCTAAAGAATTGGCATTGGTTTCTCAGTCATTAAAGTTATTTAAAGTTGCTACTAGACCACAGTTATCTTTTGATGATTTGAAAGATATTTATTCCTTAAAAGAGTTTGTTGATCATAATGCTATTGATGCAGAAATTATTGAACAAGCCGAAATTCATTTGAAATATTCTGGATATATTGACAAGGAAAAGAACAATGCAGATAAATTAAACAGACTTGAAAATGTATTAATTCCATCAAGTTTTGATTATTATAAATTAAATAGTTTGTCAATTGAAGCTAGACAAAAATTAACTAAGATTAAACCAACTTCCATTTCACAAGCAAGTAGAATCAGTGGAGTTTCTCCAAGTGATATTTCTGTTTTGTTAGTGTATATGGGAAGATAATTTTCTGTAATTTTTAAAATGTTCCACGAGGAACATTTCCGAAAAAATGAAAAAACAACCTGATTTTTACAGCGATTTAGAACCCTTTTTACAGTGTAAAGATTATACTGTTTCTGAGGAATTGTATGATGTAAAAAGAAATCATGCCTATGATATGTTGGTTACTTTTCCTGTACCTGAAAAATTAGAAAATTATTATAAGAGCGAAAAATACATTTCTCATACAGATAGCAAAAAAAGTCTGTTTGATAAAATGTATCAATTTGTCAAAAACTTCACACTTCAAAAAAAGGTAGATTTAATAAATTCTTTTGGATTTGAAAATAATACAATTTTAGATATTGGAGCAGGAACTGGCGATTTTTTAAAAGTGTGTTTGAAAAATAATTGGACAGTTTTTGGAATAGAACCCAATCAACAAGCTAGAGAGATTGCCAAAGAAAAAGGAATTATTTTGCATAATGATTTGGAAGTGTATTCAAACAAAAAATTTGATGTCATTACACTTTGGCATGTGTTGGAACATGTAGAAAATTTGTCAGAATTTATTTCTCAATTACATAATTTACTTTCTGAAAATGGAAAATTGATTGTAGCAGTTCCAAATTATAAAAGTGATGATGCAGTTTATTACAAAGAATTTTGGGCAGCTTTTGATGTGCCAAGACATCTCTGGCATTTTTCACAACAATCCATTTCAAAAATCTTTTCATCTGAAAATTTCGTTGTAGAAAAAATCCTTCCTATGAAGTTTGATTCTTTTTATGTTTCCATGTTAAGCGAAAAATACAAAACAGGGAATATGAATTTTTTGAATGGATTTTGGAGAGGTTTTGTTTCAAATTGGAAAGCTCGCAAAACTTCAGAGTATTCTTCTTTGATTTACATCATAAAAAAGAGCTAAAACTGTTTTTAAAGCCGTAAATTGAGCTAAATTCAAAAAACAAGCAAACGTATTGGTTTTTTTAAAAAACGCTTCAAATCGCTTTATTTTGGCTTTGTTTTTATAAGAAATCCTTATAGTAACATTTTAATGAGATAGTTTTTAGTTATGTAATAAAAAAACACCAAAAACTGTCAAAATAAAGTATACAGTCAATGACATGGCACCTGCATAATCTTTTGCTAAGCGTTGACCAATTAATAAAAATATTAGTGTAATTGCACAAAGCTCAACTCCTAAAAGTGCGATTTCTTTTTCACCAGAATAATAGAGTTGAAAGATTCCTACAATCATTAAAACTGAAGCAATGATTTCTATAAACAAAATGATTCCTAATAATACAGGTACATTATTTTTGAGAGGTGAATTTTTAAAGTGCTCTTTGATAAAAGAAACATTGCCCTTCCAATCTAAAAGTTTATCAAATCCAGATTGTAGAAAAGTTACAATCAAAAATAACAATATTAAAATCTCTGTTGGATAATCACTTAATAATTTCATGTTTTTTATTTAAATAAATTTTCATCAATAGGTTCCCAAAGTTCAATTTTGTTGCCATCATTGTCTAAAATCCAACCGAATTTTCCGTATTCAAATTCTTGAATTTCATCTAAAATAGTAACGCCTTCTTTTTTCAATTCATGAAGCAAACCAACTAAATTTTCAACTCGGTAATTGAACATGAATTCTTTTTTAGAAGGCTCAAAATGGGTTGATTTTTCTGAGAACGGTGACCACTGAGTTGTACTTAAATTTCCAGAATCATCTTTCCATTTAAATGTGCAGCCCCATTCATCTGTATCAAAACCTAAGTGTTTTTGATACCAATCTTTTGTAGCATTTACATCTTTTGTTTTAAAAAATAACCCTCCAATTCCAGTAACTCTTTTTTTCATAAACTTATTTTTTTATAGAACTTTCATAGATAGAAATCCACTCATCAACATTCATTTTTTGAAATAATTCTGCTAAAATTTCAAATGGAATGTCCGTTTCTTTTTTGAATCGTATGCAACTTTTTCCGATATCTAATTTTCTTGGATAGTTTTTCGAATATTCAGTTACAAACCAATCATACAAATCTTTATTTGCATATAATCCCATATGATAAATGTTTATAGAGTTTTTCTGAGAAGCAATACTCATAAATGGCAAAGGTTCTTTTGGGTTGCAGTGATAGCCATTTGGATACATTTTGTGGGGAACAAAATAACCAATCATCCCATATTGCATTCCTTCTTCAAACCCTTTTGGAAGATTTTTAATAATTACATTCCTTAATTTTTCAATGATAACAGCTCTTTCTTCAGGAATTCCTGCTAAATATTCAGTGACTGTGGTAGCTGTAGAAATCATAAATAACTAAATATTAATACTATAAAAATATTTTTTTGATTTTATCGACAATAGTTTG
>JANQTK010000177.1 GCA_030731695.1 Polaribacter sp. | reverse complement strand
TTGGCATTTAAGCCAATAGAGGCCACAAATACAGCGAAAATCAAAATCCAAGCTGTAGCACCTTTAAAAGTAATATCTGCTTTTATAGCCTCGATTGTAGCTTCATGATCTGTATCATCTCTAAAATCAAAAAGATTGTTTAAAAAAGTTCTTATATGAGTAAAAACTCTAGAAAAATCTTCTTTTTTAATTTCAGAAGTCTTCTTTTCTTCGTCTATCATGTTTTGTTCTGTGAAATCCTCTTTCATAATTGAAAATTAAAAGATGGAAGATACAAAAAATCTCCCTTTAAGTAAAAGTTTAAAAATTATTCCAAATAAATTTTATCAATCTCTAATCTAAAATCTTGTGCCTTTTTATTACCAATTAAAAATGCTATTTCCTCAAAACTGTTTTCGGAAAAATTAGGCAAACTAAGTGCTCTTCCTCTAAATTTAGGCTGCATTTCGGAAAGATTAATTTCGATAGTTTCCCAAGTAGTATTTGTTTGAAAAGTTGCAACATAAGAATAATAGTCATTCTGACTTTTTTTAATTCTAAATTGATATTTATTTCCATCACCTTTTAATCGCACCTTTATCTTAGTCGAAGAATTTATTTTTCTCTGAAGAAACTGATGTCTTACTGATGAAAATCCTCCGTTATTTTCTAAAGATACTTTTCCAAAAAAAACAGCATTCCCTTCGGTATTGATGGTGAAATTTCCCAAAGATTCTCCTCCCATAACGACATCATCAATTACTCTCCAAGAGGAAATATCAGATTCTTTTGAAAAATCGAAAATAATTTGTTCAGAGCTCATTATTAAAAGAAGTAAAATTGAAATCAAACTTTTTTGCATCATTGTTTAAAAGTAACACAAAAATAAGTTTTAAAAACTGTAGAATAAAAAAACTCTGCAATAATTGCAGAGTTTTTTGTTGTGACCGGGCTGGGATTCGAACCCAGGACCCTTTCATTAAAAGTGAAATGCTCTACCAACTGAGCTACCAGGTCTTCTTTTCTTTTTAGCGGGTGCAAATATATGAGTTATATTCTAAAAAACAAACCTATTTTTTATTTTGTTTCATTTAAATATGCCTCTCTTACTTTTTTGAATAAATTTGATGAATACACAAAGTCTACAACTGCCTCATTATCAGTTTTAAAAATGTCTTCACTGCTTCCTTCCCAAGCTTTTAAACCATTCTTTAAAAAAAGAATTTTTTCTCCAATTTCCATTACGGAGTTCATGTCATGTGTATTTATGACAGTTGTAATGTTATATTCTTCTGTTATTTCTTGAATTAAATTGTCAATAACTATGGCAGTTTGAGGGTCTAAACCTGAATTTGGCTCATCACAAAATAGATATTTAGGATTCATTACAATCGCTCGTGCTATGGCGACTCTTTTTTGCATTCCTCCAGATAATTCTGCTGGTAATTTTTTATTGGCATTTTCTAAATTGACTCTTTTTAAAACAAAATTCACACGATCTAACATTTCAGAATTTGTTTTTTTTGTGAACATTTTCAACGGAAACATCACATTTTCTTCCACTGTTTGAGAGTCAAAAAGTGCACTTCCTTGAAAAACCATGCCAATTTCTTGTCTCCATTGACGTTTTTCTTCGGTTGTGAAATTTGTGTTTACTCTTCCATCAAAAGAAATAAAACCCTCTTCTGGAGTATGTAAACCAATCAATGATTTTAAAAAAACAGTTTTTCCTGAGCCACTTTGTCCAATAATTAGACTGGTTTTACCGGGATAAAATTTGGTGGAAATTCCTTTTAAAATTTTAACATCCCCAAATCCTTTGTGCAAATTATTTACTTCTATCATTTTATGTTAACAGCATTTGGGTTAGAAAATAATTAAAAATTACAATCAAAATCGTTGTCCAAACTACAGATTTGGTGCTTGCTTTTCCAACTGCAATAGAACCGCCTTTCACATAATATCCATGATATGAAGGTACAGTTGCTATCAGAAAAGCAAAAACCAATGTTTTTATCATTGCATACGTAATCAAAAATGGTTTAAAATCCATTTGCAAACCTTCAATATAATCCAAACCACTAAACAATCCTGAAAGAACACCTGCAACCCAACCACCAAAAATTCCTAAAACCATTGCCAAAGAAATTAAAAATGGATAAAAGAAAACAGTCGCTATTACTTTTGGTAAAACCAAATGATTTAAAGAGTTAATTCCCATTACTTCAAGTGCATCAATTTGCTCTGTAACTCTCATAGTACCAATACTTGAGGTGATGTACGAACCAACTTTTCCTGCTAAAATAATGGAGCAAAATGTAGGTGCAAATTCTAAAATGATTGAGCGTTTTGCTGCAAAACCAATTAGTGATTTTGGAATAAAAGGACTATCAACATTCAGGGCAGTTTGCAAAGCAATAACTCCGCCAATAAAAAAGGAAATAAACATGATAATCCCAAGAGATTTCAATCCTAATTCTTCAATTTCTTTAAAAAGTGATTCGTAAAAAAAACGACGTCTTTGAGGTTTTTTAAAAACCTGAAAAAGCATCATAAAATATTTACCAACATGTTCTATGTAGTTCATAGATGTAATTTTGTGCTAAAGTATTAAATTTAGATGAATAGAATGTAAAATTACTAAAATCAAACTATAAAATAATTATTTTTTAATAAAAAAAAAAAACAAATAAAAAATCAAAAAAATTTTTTTTATTCTCTTTTTATCTTTCATTTTTTAAAATTTTACTTAACAAAAAACGACCCCAGAAAAACCAAAATTAGTAATTGGAATTGTGGTAGATCAAATGCGCTATGACTATTTAACAAGGTATTACAATCGTTTTGGTAATGATGGTTTTAAACGGCTATTGAATGAGGGATTTTCAGTAGAAAATGCTCATTTTAACTATATACCAACCTATACAGCAGTTGGTCACACATCAATTTATACAGGAACAACTCCTGATCATCATGGAATTATCGGAAATAATTGGTATGATAAATTTTTAAAAAAGTCTATTTATTGCGTGGATGATTTTAACTATACTTCTGTTGGAACGGATTCAGATTATGGACAAAAATCACCTTATAGATTGACCACAACAACAGTTACAGACCAATTATTATTGGCGCAAAATATGCGAGGAAAATCAATTGGAATTGCACTAAAAGATAGATCTGCGATTTTACCAGTTGGTCACACAGCCACAGCTGCTTATTGGTACGAAGGAAAAGACAAAGGCCATTTTATCACAAGTTCATTTTACAGAAATGATTTACCAACTTGGGTAACTGATTTTAACAAACTTCAAAAAGCAGCGTATTATACTTCAAAACCTTGGAATACTTTGTATGACATCAAAACATACACAAACAGCACAGCTGATAATTCAATTTTTGAAGGTGTTTTTACAGGTGAAAAATTGCCTGTTTTTCCTCATGACATTCCAAATTTGAAAAAAGAAAATGGCAATTTAAGCATCATTTCAGAAACTCCTTTTGGAAATTCATTAACCTTAGACTTTGCAAAAGCAGCTATCATTGGAGAAAATTTAGGTAAAAACAAAGACACTGATTTTTTAGCCGTTAGTTTTTCAAGTACGGATTATGTAGGTCACAAATATGGTGTTGATGCAGTTGAAACCGAAGATACTTATTTGAGATTGGATAAAGATTTAGCTGAATTGTTTCGATTTTTAGATGAAAAAGTTGGAAAAGGAAAATATACCATTTTCTTAACTGCAGATCATGGTGCTATTAGAGTTCCTGCTTATTTGGACTCTTTGAGAATTCCTGCAAAATATTTTAACACCCGAAAATTTAAGACCTTTTTAGACTCTGTCTCTACAAAACATTTTAAATCCACAGAATTGGTTGAGAATTTCTCCAACTATCAATTATTCTTAGACAAAGAAAAAATAAATTCTTTAGGATTAAAAGTGGATGATGTTGCTGAAATATTTGCTGACGAGCTGGTTAATTTTGAAACAATTAGCAAAGCTGTAACTGCAAAAACGTTGCAAAAAACGAATTTTACAAAAGGAATTTTAAATGTTTTACAAAACGGATACAATCAAAAATTGTCTGGAGATGTATTATTGATTCCAAATCCAGGAACAATTTCTGGAAAAAGAACAGGTACTACTCACGGTTCAGGATTTTCATATGACACGCATGTACCCATCATTTTTTATGGAAAGGGTATCAAAAAAGGAGTTTCAAAAAAGTATTATGAAATTACTGATATTGCACCAACAATTGCCAATTTGTTAAAAATTGAAGCACCAAATTCAACCACAGGAA